>NZ_KB891136.1 GCF_000373365.1 Parafrankia discariae | reverse complement strand
ACGGTCACCGCCCGCCTGTCGATCTTGAGTCGGGTGGCCAGATCGAAATCGGTCGACACTTCGACCTGCACGGAGAACCTGCTCGACAGCGCCTCGGTGAGGATCGCCCCGTGCACGCCCGGGTTGTGCCCGGCGATGATGTAGAAGCCGGGGGCGGCAGTGATCGTCTCGCCCTTGTGCGCCTTCACCACGATCCGCTTGCGACCATCCATCGCGGGATAGACCACCGCGAGGACCGCCGGGCTGATCAACGTCGCGTCGTCGATCAACAGGGCCTTGCCTTCCACCATGGCGGTGATCAGCGGCCCGTAGATGAATTCATACCGGCCGTCGGGGGTCTGGGTGTATTCCCCGATCAGGTCCCCGACCTGGGTGTCCCCGTCCCCCGCGATCGTGATCAAGTCGTCCCCGAAGGCGGCTTCGATCACGCTCGTCTTCCCCGTGCCGGGCGGGCCGTAGAGCAGGACCGGTACTTCGGCGGCGCGTAGCTTGCGCAGGACGTCCACGTCAGGCAGGTCCGCCAGCTTCCGGGGCCGGTACACCTGCCCCGACGGGCGGATGATCCCCCCGTCCGGCGTCGTGGGCGGAAGGGCCGGCCGAGCCTTCGGCACCACCGCCGGGGGTGGGGCTGGGGTGGGGCGGGGCTTTGCCACGGGTGGGGTGCCGGTACGCCCGGTCAGGGCGTCCTGCGTGGTGGGGGTGGCCGTGTACCGCAGGGGCTTGGCACACGTGAGGGTCGCCTGGCCTGCGGCGGCGAGGCGGTCCAGCGCGTTCCCGACCGCGCCGCCGCTGCGTGCCAGGGCGGTCGCCACGGCCGTCGGCGTATGGGAGTCAGAGGGGTGGTCGAGCAGGTACTGGGCGACCAGGTGGCGCAGCCCGAACGGCGCAAGGCGAGGGCTGGCGGCGGCGTCGGCAGGTGCGGGCGGGGTCGGGGCAGGGCTGCTCATCCTGATCTCCAGGCAGGTAGGGGTACGGGGCGGCCGGGGAATGGGTGGTGTGCGGCGGTGCGGGGGTCGGGCCCCGGGGGCGGGTAGACGCACCCCGGGGCCGGACAGCGGGTGTTGCNTGGTTCAGGCGGTGTCGGGAACGACGGCGAAGGCGAGCGTNCCGTCGGGNAGCTGCGCGGCGCGTATCTGACCGTCGCGTATGAGCCCGATCAAGGCGGCGTCGAACAAGGCGGACCCGTTCTGGCTGNCCGNATGGTCACCGGTGACGATCAGGTGCGCGGCTTCATCGGGGGTGAGGAGCCGCGCCCCGGGCGGTACCGGAACCCCGTCGGGGGCGGGGGTGGGGTGGGTCGGGTCGGTCATGACGCGCGGGATCCTTCCGGGGTGGTGGGGTGGCCGAATGCTTCGGTGATCGCTTCCAGGTGTCCTTCGTGCCGGGCGTGGTTGATCCACTTGTCGGCGGTGCGGAACGGGCGGACGACGGCGTCCTCATTGCCACGCACTTTCCGTAGCCGCGTGGCGACGTGTTCGACGGGCAGGGTGGTGGTGTCGAACGGGGTCGGGGCGACCACGTTGATTCCGGCGGTGGGGTCGACCAGGTGCGCGTAGTAGACCCCGGACGGGTGCGGGAACACGGCGATCAAAGGGGTGGTCCGGTCGACCATCGTGGTTTCCTTACGGCGGGGGTGAGGATGGGCGGGGTATGCGTCCTGGATGGCACGTGCCCCCGGCCGGACCAGGTCAGGAAAAGACGCGCTCGGCGTGGATGAGCCTGCTGTTGACGAAGACCGCAAGGTCCGTCATGCGGTCCGGGGTGTCCCGGGTATATGGGGTGTCCACGAAGATCACCGTTTCGTCGTTCCTTTCGAAGACGGTGACCTGTAGCTGCGACCCCGGGAAGCCCGGTGTCCACGTCAGGGCGGGGTGTCCCGACGCCGGGATCGTCCAGGACTGGATGATTCCCTTCAGGCCGGATCGCCGTCCGGGGCGGCGTAGGCGCGGCAGACGCATGGCCGTGCTCCTTTACAGGGGGGTGTGGGTTCACTGGCGTTCGCATCCCCGGTCGCATCGTTCGCGGTACCGGTTTCCCGTTCGGGTTTCGCGTTTCGCGTTCCGTTCGGGCGGTGCGTTTTCGGTGTGGGACAACATTAACCTGGCCCGTTCGCGAATGGGAAGGGATTTTCCATGACTCTTTAGGGAATGTTTTTGAAAAGAGTCATGGAAATGCGCTTGCCTGAANGGCGAATGCGAGCTATCCGCGTATGCGCGGATAGGTAATGGGCGAAAAGAGTCATGAAAACGGGGGTGGGAATGCACGCGGAATGAGATAGAATGGTGACAACGGAATCGGCGCGACAACGAAAGGTGGTGGTTGGGTTGCGCGCACGCGACCGGCGGCGGCCCGCCGCCCACCTTCCCGGACGGGCGACGCCCGGCCCCGCGCACGCGGGCGGGCGCGGGCCGGGCCTGGGGCCGGCGGGACGCCGGGCCCAGGGCGGATAGCCGCCCGGAGGCGGAAAACCGTGAGGTGGCCCGGTGTCCGCCCCCCGGGCGGGCGCCGGGCCGCCGCACGTGTTTTCCAGGCCTCCGGGCGGCGTAGCCTGGCCGCCGACCGGAGGGGGCTGCGGGCCGCTGACCTGCGGTTTTACCTCCCAGGCCCCCCTCCAGCCCTAATCGGAGGGAATAATGGAGGGAATGGTGGCGGGAATAATGGAGGGTATAAAGGAGGGTAGGGGTTCGGTTTTTCCCTGCATGGCTGGAGGGGGTTCCGTGGTAAGGGTCCCTCGGGCCCGCCTGCGCCACCGCGGCCGGGTGGCGCAGGCGGCGCGGGGTTAGGGAAGGCCTGCCGATGCGGGGGCGGGTCGGGTGGCTCCGCGGTAGCTGGGGCGGACGTAGGTTTCGGTCCGTACCGGGGCCCCGCGCCGGGGCGCGTTCACCATGTTCCCGCTGCCAATATAAATTCCGACGTGGGTGATGTCAATGTCGGACGTGCCGTAGAAGACGAGGTCTCCGATTTCCAGGGGGGTTCCTGGGGGTAGGTGTGGTCCGGCGTTGAACTGGTCCTGGGCGACACGGGGGATGGCGATTCCGGCGGCGGCGTAGGCGGCCCGGCTCAGCCCCGAACAATCAAAGCCTTTCTCGCCATAATCGGGCCCGTCTCCACCCCACAGGTACGGGAGGCCGAGCTGCGCGGTGGCGTAGTCCACCGCGGTCAGCGCAGCCGTAGAAGGGCCGCTGCGGGTGGTGAGGTCGGGGGTGGTGTAAACGTCGGCCTGGGTGAGAACCCGCGTCACGTACGAGGTGTCGTGGTTATAGGCGTAGAGCGCCCCGGGTATATTCGCGCCGTCGCGTGCGCCGGAGACGCACAGATAGTGGGCGGCGGAGTAGACCGCGTCGGCGGGATTGTTGATGTCGCTGGTTCCGTCGGCGTCGCCGTCGACCCCGTAGGCGGCGAAAGTGGCAGGCAGAAACTGCATCGGCCCGACCGCCCCGGCGTCCGAGGTCCAGTCCGGATTCTGCCCGTGGTCGGTCTCGACTTTGCCGACCGCGGCCAGCACCGTCCACGCCAGCCCCGGGCAGGTCGCCGCCGCGGCGACATAGAGCCGCTGGTAGTCGACGGGGATCTCCCCCGCGGCGGCCGGGGAGGGCGCCGGCTGCCCGCCGGCGGCGGCCTCGCCGCCGAGCAGGCCGGCCGCCACCCCGCCGGCGAGCAGTGGGATGGCGAGCAGCAGCGCGCACAGTCCGACGGCGAGCCGGGTCACGCAGGGCCGAGGGGGGACCGCGGCCCGAAGTGCGGCGCGGGTGGGCGCGGTGCCGGCGCCGGGTCGGTCTCCTCGTCGTCCGGGGGGTCGGGGTCGTCGAACGGGGACCGGCTGACGATCGGGGTGCCGTAGCGGGTGGTGAGTCCGTCGAGGTCGGTGCGGGTGGTGGCGTGCAGCGGCAGCCAGACCGGGCGGGCGGGGGCGAGGTCGGCCGGTTCGGTGGCCGGGGCGGTGGGGGTGAGGGGGCTGGTGGTGAGGGGGGCGGGGGCGGCGGTGACGATGACGACCCCGGCCGGGCTGGCGGTGAGGCGGGCGCGTAGTTCCCGTTCCCGGGTCGCGGACGGGAGCCAGATCAGCACGGGGCTGGTCAGGCCGCTGGAGGCGGCGAGGCGGGTGTAGCCGGGGATCTTGCGGGCGACCTGGGAGAGGCTTTCGCTGCCGGTGTCGAACTCGACGAAGAAATCGAGCCGGCGCCGCCCGGTCTGCCAAGTGCCGTAGCCGTCGGGGCGGATCCACTGCCCCCACAGCGCGGCGGCGCGTTGTTCGGACCACCAGACGGTGAGCCCTTCATGGTCGGGGCGGGGGCGGCTGGCGTGGACGAGGGCGGTGAACACCGCGTTGACGCCGAGGTGGTGACCGAGGCGCGGGGAGTTCGCCCAGGCGTGCAGCTTGTCTCGGCGGTAGCCGAGTTCGGCGACACTCATGCCGCGTTCGGCGGCGAGGATCGCCGCCCCGGCCGGACCGAGGGCGTAGTGGTAGGGGCCGGTGCCGCGGCCTTGGCCGTAGTAGGGGCGGAGCCGGTCGAGGGTCTGCAGCCGGGTCAGGGTCGCCAGGCGTAGCCGGGTCATCCGGTCACCGGTGAACGCCAGGCGGGTGAGCTGGTGGCGGGTCAGGACCCGGTGTTCGTGCAGCATCGCGAATATCCACCGGTCCCGGCTGGTCATCCGCCCGGACACCTCCAGCAGGGTCTGCTCACCGCCACTCACTGGCCACCCCCCGCCAGGCCGGACCGGGGCCCGCGCCCGGCATCGGGTGCGCCGGTGTGCCGCCGCGCTGCCACTCGCAGCGCCTCGGCGCGGCCCGGGGTCGGGGGTGGGAGGGGTCGGGTTCGTAGGGTGAACGCGGCGGTGTCGGCCTGGTCGACCACCAAGCGGGCCGCGGCGGTCCAGGCGGGGAGCCGGGCGAGGTCATGCTGGGTCAGAACAGGGCTGACATGCCGGGACAGATCCGCGGCGTCTTTTGGACTGACGCCGAAGAACAGTTTGCTGCGGGCGTTCGTGCTCAGCGCGTCGGCCAAATCGTCGGGGAGCTGGCGCAGGTGCTGGTGGGCTAGGGTCATGGACAGCCGGTAGCCGCGGGCCTCGGCGAGCATGTCCTCCACCGCCCCCGGCATCGTCAAGAAATTTTGGTGAAAGTCGACCCGCGGCGCCCTGCCGGTGTCTCCACCGGTGGATTTCCGCGAGCCGCTTCCCGAACCGGACATGCGCATCTCTACGCATCCGGCTCTCCGCAGGTCCCGCTCGGGCATGATGGCGCTCCTCACTGTTCGACCGGCCATGGCGTGGGGATGCTTTTTCCTCGGTACCGGTAGGTGGTCGTGCGTACCTCGCCGGGGTTGAAGAGGGTTATCCCGTTGCTGCTGGGCCACCAGCCGCCGTCGCAGTAGCGGCGGCGGAGTTCCTTCCAGTTGTTCTTGGGGTGCTTCCTCCGGATCCATTCCCAGACGTGCTTCCAGACGTAAGCGCGCAGGTACTGGAACGTTTTCGAGGACACCCCTGGTTGGAAGTAGGTGCACCAGCCCCGCAGTGCCTGGTTGAGGCCAGGCAGCAGGTCGGCCAGGTCTTGGTTCGTGGTCTGCCCGCACAACGCCTTCACCTTCATGGTGATATTGGCGAGAGATTTCTTCGCCGGGTAGGTGTAGACGAAGCGCCGATCCGTCGTCCCCTTCTTCAGATGGCGTTGGATGCGCCACCCCAGGAAGTCCAGACCCTCGTCGATATGGGTGATCAGGGTCTTGCCCTCGGACAGGCGTAGGCCCACCGTGGACAGAACCCCCGCGATCTCCTCACACAGGGTTTCCGCATGGTCGCGGTCGCCTGCCACCATCAGGCACCAGTCATCGGC
>NZ_KB891135.1 GCF_000373365.1 Parafrankia discariae | reverse complement strand
ACTGAGGGTCGGCGGCGGAGATGACCTGCACCCCAACATGATCTACCAGGCAGCCCCGAGGCCCGGCATCCGGGTTACGAAACAGCCTTTAGGCGAAGTGACCGGACATGCAAGAGGTAGGGCGCGGCCGGGTGGGCGGACGCCACGCCGGCGGACAGGCCGACCGGCCGCCCCGAACACCGACCCGCCCTGCCACCCCACGAAGCTTTTCGGATACAGAAAGTAATGGCATGGTGGCGGCCTCCGCCGGAGGCAGGATGCCCCCATGATGGGGGTCCCGGTAGCAGGGGGCGCAGTTCGGGGGTCGAGTAGACCGGGCCGAGCGCGCCGAGCTGGTCCTCCTGGCCTTCCCGGTAGGCCTGGCGCAGCTCGCCGCGCCGCGGGAACAAGGGCCAGCTGATCATCGCCGTTTGCGGCTGGTGACGCGTTTCTTACCGACACGAAGTCCGCGGGTTCAGCCTGACTGATGGTTCTTCGCAACGAACCCACGGCCCTTTCGATGATCGGGTTCGAGGCTGAGGCGGGTTCGCGGCGCTGGTGCTTCCCGCGGACCCGGATGCACCGCGGCCGTGGCCTGCGAAGGTGAGCCGCCGATGGTGACCAGTAGCCATGCCGCCTGCGGCTGCGCGGACGTCGAGACGGGGATCAAGGAGCACAAGCTCGGCGCCGGGCTGCGTCGCCCACCGTCCGTTGACCTGGCGGTCAACCGGGTCTGGCGGTGGGCGCGATCCTCGCCGGCTGGATCTCCGCGCTACTCCAGGCGATCAGCGGCTACGACCAGCGCGCAGGCCGACGGAACGACTGTCGGATCAGGTCAGAGGAGTCCTTCGAGTTGGGCGGCGACTTGGCGGTAGCGGCTGACGGGGACGAGGTGGACGCCGGTGAACGCGGCGCTGTCGCGTAGGCGGAGGATCTGTTCGCAGGCGGCGTCGACTCCTGCGGCCTGGTCACGTTCGACGCGTTCCACGAGGTCAGTGGGGATGTCGATGTCGGGGATCGTCGCGGCGAGGCGCCGGGCCATCCCGGCGCTGGCGAGGACCATCACGCCCGCGTAGACAGGCCGATCGATCGGGTGGGTGTCGCGCCAGCGCAAAAGGGCGTCCACTGAGTAGCTGACCTGGACGAATACGAAGTCGGCCGCATGCTTCCAGGCGGGCAGCGGTCGCAGGCCCGCCGCCGTGCCGACGCGGAAGGAGGGCCGGCCGGCGTAGACCGGGTCGTCGGCGACCGCGCGAGTTTCCTCGATCATGGCGCGTACGGTGATGTCGCCGGTCCGGTTCCCGGCGGTGGGTTTGTCGCCTTGGACGAAGAGGAACTCCTCGACGCCGTAGGCGGCGGCGGTGAGTAGGTCGCGGCGGAACCCGAGCAGGTTGCGGTCACGGGAGTTCACGCAGGCGATGCTGCGCCCGCCCATCGCTTGAACCTCATGGGCGACGGCAATGCTGGACACCGTCGCGCGCCCCAGGTGATTGTCGGGAATCAGGAAGGCGTCGGCGACCGGAGCAAGAACGCCGATCTGGTGGCGGGCGTGGGTGAGATCGGGCCGAGTCGGCGGTTCGATCTCGCAGATCAGTTCGAAGCCGTTCGTCGAGGTTCCTCGGCTCGCCCTGCCGATCTCGTTCCGGGCCACTGCCTGCTCAGTCAATGCCGCCTCCATGTTCCCAGGGCGAGTCCGCCCCGCCCGCGCCCCAGTATCGCTGGCGACCCATCACGGTCCGTTGACCGCAGGCTCGCGGCCGGACGGCGCGGACCGGACCCGGAGTGGCTAGCCCACCGCGAGGCCGGCGCTGGCAGTGCGGTCGCTGCCTGCCAAGCTCCGCCCGATGCTTCAGATCCGGGGCTGCTTGCGGTCGCGGCCTGCTTGGTGTCATCTTCCTCGCGAACAGGCTGCTGCGGGGCACCAACTCGTTCACGGAGGAGCACCACATGCGCGCGGGCATGCCCGTGGTCATGGATCCGCCGCTGACCACGCGCGAGACCGCCCGCGTGGCCGCCGTGGTGCTGCCCGGCGCGCGGTGCGACGGCTCCTGTTCTGGCGGTACCTCCTGATCTGGGAGAAACCGACCCTCCACGACAGCAGTCCCGCCGCCGCGCCGCCGTCGCCGACGACCGAGTAGCCGAACACACCTCCCCGATCTCCCGTATGGCAGGTCGCAGCACGCTGGTGCGCGGTCCTGTGTGGCCTGCGGAATAGTGCGGGTCCTTGCGGCAGCCCCTGGGCCGTCGATGTGGAAGGTGATCCGGACGGTGTGCCGGTTCACCACGTCGAGGCCCTCGGGTATGCCATGGCAGCGCGGGCTTGCCCAGACGGCGATGTCGAGGCGGTCGGGCGCCTCGATCACTGCGACCGACCCGCCGATCTCGGAGTACCACCCGCCCGGCGGCGCGTGAGCGCCTTCCGGCGGCCCCAGTAGGCGCGTTCGGACAGGTCAGACCGCCCCCAGTTGGTGAGAAACCCGCCAACGACGGCGACGACCACCACGACCGGGATCGCGGCGGCTCTGGCGCGCTCGCTCCGCAGGGCTGACAGCAGGCTGACGGTCACGGCCTCATGATGGGACCGCCACCGGAGGGATCAATGTCGTCAGTCCGACAGTGCCGATCTTGCCTCGATCAGGTTGACGGGTTCCGCAGCAGGCTGGCTTCCGCAAGACCCTGCCTCAAACAGGTTGACGGGTTCCGCAGCGGCGACGTAGCTGTGCCATCCGCGCCACCAGCGCCTCGTGGCGCTCTGGCAGCGTTTCTTGCCGGGTCTGGGCCGGGTCAGCGGATGGTGATCCAGAGTGGGTGTGGTGGGTGGCTGTCAGCCACGTCGCCGAGGAAGACTGGTGGCCCGGTGTGCCAGGTGGCCCGGCGGGCTGGCTCGGAATGCTCGTGCGCCTGGAGGTCTTGATCCCGCCGGGCGTGTTCGGTGCGGCGGGCGTCGTAGTCGGCTCGCTGGCTGGGGTCGCGCAGCACGGTGTAGGCGGCGATGACCTGTTGGAGAGCGGCGTCGTGTTCCTGGCGGGGGCCGGGGTGCTCGGCCTGTCGTGCTGGCATGCGGGTGTCCGGGTGATGGCGGCGCATCAGCGTGCGGTAGGCGTGGGTGATCTGGCTGGCCGAGGCCGAGGGCTCGACCCCGAGCACCCGGTAGGGGTCTTGGTCAGTGGCCATGTGCCGCGTCCTCTTCGACCTGATAGGGAGGCGGGTCCGGCCCCCGGTAAGGGTGGCCGGGAGCCGGACCCGCGCCCGCGTCGACGTGCTGAAGCTATTCCTTGGGGTCGTGAGTGGTGGCTATGACTCCTTTCCGTGTCGTGCCGCGTGGTCGGTGTCGAGGGTCGGACTGCCAGGCGGTGCCCGCTGCCCGGCCCGGTGTTGGAGGCGCCGGGCTGCCGGCGGTCCGCAGGGGTGAGGGTGCAGACAGCCCGCGCTCCTCGGTGGCCTCGGCGACGGTGGCCGCGGCGCGGCTGGCCGCCTCGGCCTGCCCGGTGGAACGTCGCTGTCCCACCCGGCCGAGATGATCGCGTCGAACTCGGCGTGCAGCAGGTCGGGGTCGGAGCAGATCAGATCGGCCAGCTGTGCCTCGACCGGCCGGACCGGCGCCGTCCCCTGCAGGGTCGTCATCGGTCCCGCCCCGGGTCAGGCGTGGATGGCCCGGCGGTCGTCGCTGGACATGTCGATCGCGATCTTCCGGGGCCTGGCCTTTTCCGCGACCGGGATACGGAGGGTCAACACGCCGGCGTGGTAGCTGGCGGTGATCTTCTCCGTGTCCAGGTTGTCGCCCAGGATCAACTGGCGGCTGAACACTCCGCGGGGCCGCTCGGCGACCAGGACCTCGCGGTCCCCCTTCAGCGCCGGACGTTCCGCCCGCACGGTCAGCACGTTGCGTTCGACGTCCAGATCCACGGTGGCGGGGTCCACCCCGGGCAGATCGAACTCCGCCACGAACTCCTCACCCTCGCGCCACGCGTCGATCGGCATCCCGGTCGGCCGGGCCACCGTGCCCAGGGCGCCGAACACCTGCTGGCTCAGCCGATCCAGCTCCCGGAACGGGTCGGTGCGCACCAACATCGGAACTCCACCTCCACGATCACGATCTCGTCGATCAGAGCGTTGGGCCATCCACTTATCTGTGGTGGCTGGCCTAGATTTTTATATAGCACCGGTGGCACACTGAGGCAAGTCCCCGGTCGGCCGTCCGGGTGGAGTCCCCGGAGGCGCCCCGTGAGCCCGTCCGATGTCGACCCGGCCCAGGGGGTGTACGGCATCTCGGTGGCCGCCGATCTCGTCGGCATGGACCCGCAGAGCCTGCGCCTGTACGAGCGGCGCGGGCTACTGGAGCCGGCCCGTACCGACGGCGGGACCCGCCGCTACAGCAGCGACGACCTGGCCCGGCTGCAACGGATCGGGCATCTACTCGCTGCCGGGCTGAACCTCGCCGGGATCGCCAAGGTGCTCGAACTGGAAACCGAGAACGCCCGGCTGCGCACCGACCTCGAACGGACACAGGCCGCGGACAGGGCGCCGACTCCTCAGTCGGCCCGCCATCGAAGCGCGGACTGAGGCAGGAAGACCGCGCCCGAGACCCCGACCGGCGCGGTGAGGGTCGCGAGCACGAGGCCGGCGACGAACCCGAGGAAGATCGCGCTCACCCCGGTCGGTCTTCCCGCCACTCGCGCCTGAACCAGCACGGTGACCGTACCGAGTGGCCGACTACCGCGGCCCCTGGCCATCTACTGGCCAGCCGTGACCGTGAGTGGCCATCTGTCGGCGATCCCTACAGCCGGGGGTGGCGCCTGCCGGTCCGCTCACTCGCCCGCCCACCGGGGGGCCTGAAAAGGTGGGCGGGCCGCCGGCTGGTGCCCAGCGGCTGGTTGGGGCGGGTCGGCCACCCGCCCGCCCGAGCACTCCGCGACACAACGACCGGCTCCCCCGTGTCAGAGGTGGGGTCGTCGCCGGCCGTCACGTGATGATCGGTGTCAGGGGCGCGGGGAGGCGGGGCGGGCCTGCCGCGCGAGGTCGTCCCTCCCGCCGGCGGCGGCCTCCCCTCCGTCGCAGAGCGCCTGACGAGTAGACCCGGTCGGCGTTCGACCCCGTTGGGTTGATGCAGCAGATCGGTCCTACCCCTGGCCCGTGGCACGGTTGAACCGGCCAGCGAGGGCCTGGAGGTGGGTCACCAGTTCCGGCGGGGATTCGACGTCGAATTCGACGTCCAGCATGCCGACCACCAGTGCGACCAACGGGTAGGAGTCTGATCCCATTTCGAGGCGACAGGTGTGCTCGTCGACGGGAGTGACGATGCCTTCAACGCGACCGGCGAGATCCTCGGCCGGGACGTGCACGCGCATGACGGAGCGGTACGGCCACATGGCGAAGCCCATCGTGCGGCGGAGGTAGGCGACGACGTCGCCGTCGGGGGATGGCCGGTGGGTGAAGCGTCGGCCGTTGGGCGTCCGCAACGACATGCGGTCGACTCGGAAAGTGCGCCAGTCGGCACGGTCAGTGTCCCAGCCGACCAGATACCACTTCCGGCTCCAGTGCGCTATGCGGTGGGGCTCGACGCTGCGCCGGGTTTCGTCGCCGGTATGGCTTCGGTAGTCGAAGCGCAGGGTCTCGGCGACGCGGACGGCGGCGGAGATGGCGGTAAGCGTATCGGCGTCGACAGAGGGACCGGTATCGGAACGGGGCGGCATGGCGACCACCGCGCCGCGTAGGGCGTCGACTCGGTGGCGCAGCCGCGTCGGAAGCACCTGCTCCACTTTGGTCAGCGCACGCAGCGACGCTTCCTCGACGCCGGCGACGGTGAGGTGGGCCCCGTTCTTCGGACAGTGATCCCTATGAGGCAATGCCGCTTAGTTAAGCGGCGCGAGCGAGGATGATCGTGGCCGGTCGATCATGGCGGGTGCCGGTGT
>NZ_KB891134.1 GCF_000373365.1 Parafrankia discariae | reverse complement strand
CACCACAGATCATCAGCCGGACAGCCAGGCCTCTGCGGGACCCGACCCGGCGCGCCCTCACAACGGGCAAACCTTCACGGATGCGGCACTAGTTCTGAAACACGCCCTGGTCGTCGTCCGGGCCGGTGGGTGGGACGTCGACGGTGAGGGCGGCCGCTTCCAGCTCGTAGCTGTCGCCCTGCTCGGCGAGGCGGGTGGCTGCCTCGTAGAGGCCGGGCAGGACGAGGAAGTCCTTGCTGCGTCCCGCCGTCTCCTTCGAACGGATGATGTGCTCCAGGCTGGCGACGTGCAGGGTCAGGCCGTAGTCGGGCAGCTCGTAGCTGCGGGCCTCGCGGCGCAGCGCGTCGTACGGGCCGACCCCGGGCAGTTCGATCAGGACGTCCAGCGCGCCGGCGGACGTGATGTACATGGCCATGTAGTCCGAGTAGAACTCGGCCGGTTCCACGACCGGGTGCGCCGTGTACTCGGTGGAGTCGACGGCCTTCTTCGTCGTGGCGGGGCCGGAGAGCGCGGCCGCCAGCCGGGCGAGGTTCTCCGGGGTGGGCTCGGGGACGATGTCGAGATCGTCGGTGATGTTCGGAGCGCCCTGTAGCCGGGCCCCGACCCCACCGACGATCACGTAGGTCACCTGGTGGTCGGCCAGGCGCCGTAGCAGGCCGCGGAGCTCGAATCTGCTCGCCATCGGGCTACCGCCGCCCGATGGGGCGCAGGGCCGACAGTGTCTCGACCTGGTCCTCCAGCTGGCGCAGCCGGTCCTGGGGCGTCATCGCGAGGATCGCCTCGACCTGGACCCGCAGCCCCGGATCCGACGTCCACGGCCGCCCCACCAGGGCACGTGCGCGCGCCATGGCCTCGGCGGCCCGCGCCCGGTAGTACGCCGCCCGGTCACCGGCGGGCGCGGGCGGCGGGCCGGGTGCGAGGTCGTCGACCTGAGTCTCCACGCCGCCAAGGATGCCAGCGCCCTCCGACAGGCCGCGAGGACCCACCGCCCGGACCAGGTGCACAAGGCCCAGAAGTGGCACAGAGCCCGATCAGCGGGGACGCGCTCCCGGCCCTGGGCCGCCGGGACGTCCGTCAGCTGGGCTTTGTCGGGTTCACGGCTGGCATGCCGTCGGGGTGGCAGACCCTGAAGGGTGCGGCGCTTCCGCCCGACTGCACGACGCGTCCTGACCAGAGCGGGGCGCAGTTGCCGGCGGTCAGCGCGCGCAGCGTGGTTCCGTCATCGATGCCGTTGCCGACGCACGACTCGAAGTAGACGTAGGCCTCGTGGGTCGACCCGCCCGCGGTCAGGCGGAGCACGATCCCGGTGTTCCCCGACATGTGCTTCGCACAGGTGCCCGGTGTGTCCGGTCCCCCGCCCGCCGGCGCGGCGTTGATCGCCGCCAGCAGCGCGGCCGCCGCGGCCCCGCCGAGCTCGCGGGAGGCCAGCAACCCGGGGCTGCCCACCGGGCTGTTCAGGTCGTAGTGGCAGACCGCGATGGTGTCCACGGTGTCGAGCCGGGCCACGTCGAACGGCGCGGGTGGGCGGGCGAACCCGCCGGCCTGGATCGGCGAGCTGGCGGCGCAGCCGTGCGGGTCGACCTCGGCCTGGTGTGCGGAGGCGATGATGCGCTCGGCCTCGGCGAGGTGCGCGTCGTCGGTCAGGACGAGCACCTTCGCCGCGCCGACCGTGCGGACGAGCCGGGTCCAGCCGTTCGAGCTCACTCGCCCGTCCGGTATCTCCTCGCCCCCGCCGGTGGCGGGCGTGGCGGTGAACCAGACGTGCGGCGACCAGTAGTCGCGAGGCACGCCCCCGCCATGCAGGTCCGGCTCCTCCTCCGTACGGCTGAAGCAGCCGATGGCCATCTCGACCCGGTAGGGGCCTCGGCTGTCGA
Source organism: Parafrankia discariae (assembly GCF_000373365.1). Taxonomy (NCBI): domain Bacteria; kingdom Bacillati; phylum Actinomycetota; class Actinomycetes; order Frankiales; family Frankiaceae; genus Parafrankia; species Parafrankia discariae. The sequence continues at coordinate 4,208 of NZ_KB891134.1, read as the reverse complement.
CGTAGGGCTTGTCTGGGAACGCCTGCGGCCGGCCCTCGACCGTGGCGCACCAGTCGCCGCCCGGTGCCGGCGCGGGCCCCCAGGAGGCCGGGACCTCCACCACCAGATCCCGGAACGACTCCAACCGCCAGCCCGGCTCCGGCGCCCCGGTTGCGCCGTGTCCGCCGGATGTCCCGTGCCCGTCGGGTGCGGCGCGTTCGCCGGGTGCCGCGCCCGCGGGCCCGCGCCCGTGTCCGCCCGTCACATCGCCGCCCGCCGGTCCGCAGGCCAGCGCCAGACCGCCGATGACCAGTGCCGCGGCCGGTGCCCACATCAGCCCGCGCGGACCACGACGTCTGCCGTGGCGGGCGACATCGACCAGCCAGGTCACAACAAGCCGACGCGACGCGCGGACCGGATGGGTTCCCATGGCGGTATCGACGCGCGCTCACGAACATCGGTTCCACCGACGTCCGAATAACTTCCGAACCATACGACGTCCGAACGGATCGACCGTTCTTGGTTCGGACAGTGCGCCGGTGGCAGGACCGCGCCAGCGGCCGTGACGCCGTATTGGTGGGCCTGACCTCGGTGGGCACACCTTGGTGCCATCGCGGTGGACGTCTCCGGCCGCGTGCCGAGCCCGGGCCCGTCCGCGGCCGCGTCGGCGCCTCCGGCCCGCCCCTCCGTCCCGCCCCTCCGTCCCGCCGCTTCGCCCGCGGAAGCGGGTGCAGGGGCGTTGAGCTGGGAGGTCCTCGACCGCCGTCGAGATGCCGGGGCCGCGCGGCACGAGTGGATTCCGCCGGTCCTGGCGGGCCGGGGCGGTGGACGGCGCAGGCGCGTTCGGATCTGGCGTGGTCGCCGTGTAGGCAACGGGCTGTCGACTTGTTACGGTCCGAAACCTACTCGCCGGTAGTACTCGTCGGTAACAAGGTCGGGGTGTTGCCCGGCGCGGGAGGTGATCACGACCAAACGTGCTGTTCACGGTGGCGGCCGGGCTCGCACCGGCAGCCCTCCCCGACCATTCCACTGTCAGGCACCGGAACCACCGGACCGGCCGGCAGACCTCGCTGAAACGCTGTCCCGGTCGGGTCACCACCGGGAAACCCCGAACGCGTCCGCTGGCCGTCCAGGAGCACGCCTGCGCCCTTCTCCCACGCGTCGGTGACGACCCCTGTTACGCAGCCGTTCCCCTGGAGAAAGAAGGTTGACCGGCATGTGGCGGAAATTAACCGGCCGCGGTTCACGACCGCGCAGAACAATCGGCTCGGTCCTCGTGACGCTGGCGCTCGTGATACCCACGGCGATCGTCCCCGTGGTGGTCAGTGCCACCCCGGCCGGCGCGGCCGCCGGCGAAGGACCTGCCGGGGACGCCTTCTACAGCCCGCCGTCGCCACTGCCCGCCGGTAAGCCAGGTGACGTGATCTGGTACCGCAGGAAGACCGACGTCAACAACGCCAGCGCCTACCTGATCCTGTACCTTTCACGGGACGCCCAGGGGAAACCGAACGCGGTCTCCGGAACAATCCTCGTCCCCAAGGGCAGAAGCCCGGTCGGTATGCCCATCGTCGGGCTCGCCTCGGGTTCGGTCGGCCTGGGTGACCAGTGCGCCCCGTCGAAGAACCCCCTCGTCAGCGTCGCCCAGAACCAGGGTTTCATCGACCAGGCACTGCTGCGCGGCTGGGCTGTGGCGATGAGCGACTACGAAGGGCTCGGCACCCCCGGGGCCCACACCTACGTGGTCGGCCGTTCCGAGGGCCGCGCCGTCCTCGACGCGGTCCGCGCCGCCCAGCGGCTGCCCGCGACCGGCCTGAGTACCGCCAACCCCGTCGGTCTGCTGGGCTACTCGCAGGGCGGCGGCGCGGCCGCGTGGGCCGGTGAACTCCAGCCGACCTACGCCCCGGAACTGAACTTGCGGGCCATCTCGGCCGGCGGTGTGCCCGCCGACCTGCTGGCCGTTTCCAGCCAGCTCGACGGCGGCATCGGTTTCGCGGTCCTGGCGATGGCCGCCGCAGGACTCGACGCGGCCTACCCAGAGCTGAACCTGGACGGTTATCTCAACGACGCCGGCAGGATTTTCTTCGGCAAACTCGCCACCTCCTGCATCGAAAGCCTCGTCGCCTACCCGTTCCGGAGAATCAGCGACTACACGACCACCAACCTGCTGAACACACCCGCCTGGATCGCCCGCATCAACGAACAGAAACTCGGCTCCGTCCCGCCGACAATACCGACCTTCCTGTACCACGGCTGGCCGACCGACGAACTGGTCGCCCTCCCACAGGCCGAGGCGTTGAAGAACACCTACTGCGCGGCCGGCGCACCCATACGGTGGCGGACCTACCTGGGCGAACACGCCACCACCATCTTCACCGCCAGGCCGACGCCGTCGGATTCCTCGCCGACCGGTTCGCCGGCAGACCCTTCACCCGCTCCTGCTGACCCGACGGACGACGCTGCCCGGGGCTCCCGAGTTCTGACGGCCCAGCCTCGTCTGGAACGCGGCGAAGCGAGCTGGCGTCGGGGGACTACGGCTGGAGCTGCCGGGCGGGCAGGACTCGCTGGAGATGTCAACCGACACCGCTCCGCCGTGTCCGATTCCAGCCACCCTCTCGATCACGACTGCCGTGGACGGACCGACATAATCAGGTCACAGAGGAGCAGAAGCACCATGGCACGAGCCCATCCGACCGCAGCGCAGCGCAGCACCACCGACGACGAGAGGCCGCGACGTGAGTCAGACTCCGCCCCCGTTCCGCTGGAACAGGCTCATGGACGAGCTGAACCCGGTGGACCTCAAGACGGACCAGCCGCACTCGGCGCGGATCTATGACTACTACCTGGGCGGCAAGGACAACTTTCCGGCGGACCGCGAGGCCGCGGAGCAGGCGCTGACCGTCGTCCCGAACGGGCGCGTCGCCGCCCGGCAGAACCGGGCCCTCATGCACCGGGCGACCCGCCGCCTGGCCGCCGAGGTAAGCATCCGCCAGTTCCTCGACATCGGCACCGGCATCCCGACCTCGCCGAACCTGCACGAGACCGCGCGGTCGATCGCCGCCGACACCCGGGTCATCTACGCCGACAACGACCCGCTCGTGCTGGCGTAGAGTCGGCTTCTCGCCAGCATCTTTTGAGGATCGGGCGAGCAACGGGTCCATACCCGCGTTGCACACGCACGGCTCGGCCCCTGCGACCACACAACGCAGCAGCGCTCCCAGGGACCATCCTCTCGTCAAAATGCGGGAGATGAGCAAACGTCCCCCATGCTACGGTGCGTCTATGTCATCGATCAAGAAGTTCCAAGTCACCTTTGACTGTGCAGAGCCTGAGCGCATCGCCCGTTTTTGGTGCGAGGTGTTGGGGTACGTTGTGTCGCCGCCGAAGGGGTTCGCCACCTGGGACGATTTCAACCGCTCCCGGTTTCCTGAGGATCAGGGTTCATGGTTCGCCTGCATTGATCCCTCAGGTGTAGGCCCGCGACTGTTCTTTCAGCGCGTTCCCGAAGGAAAGGTCGCCAAGAATCGGCTGCATCTTGACGTGAGGGTCGGCCCGGGGCTCGTGGGTGAAGAGCGCCTCGCCACGCTCGAAGCCGAATGCGCACGACTGGTCGTGCTCGGCGCGGTGCGCATGCGACTGCTGTATGACGGCCACGATTCCTGCATCGTGATGCAGGACATCGAGGGAAACGAGTTTTGTCTCGACTGAGCATCCTCTGGGCTGGCGAGGCGGGGAGCAGCGCAGCAGCCGCACGCCGGACCGATTGCCGTGTGCAACCCAGGGGTGGTACCGATCTTCCTGGCGCACGGCCGCTCGGCACCGGGGTCCAAGTGGGCACGCAGACTCGATTCAGCCGCATTGACCAACCATCGCAAAGCTTAATAGTCCGGATGTTTCTCCCAACGCCGTGCAACTATGGCTCATGCTCGATGATGCGCCAGAAGCCTTTGAGCCATGGCGACACAGATTCGAGGCGAACAGGTGTCGGCCCGACCCGGACTGGAGCGCGGGCGCTGAGACCCCCAGGGCGCTGGCCACCAGCCTCGCCAGGATCCAGGTCGGCGAAGCCAGCGACGGCGCGGGGATGATGCGGGCCGCCGTGCGGGCGGGCCACTCCGGCTACCTCGAAGCCGCGCGGCTGTTCATCGCAGAGGAGCAGGACCACTCGCGGCTGCTAGTGCCGCATCAGGCAACGTTCGCCTTGGCGACGATGGTGCGGAGTTTCTTGTCCG
>NZ_KB891133.1 GCF_000373365.1 Parafrankia discariae | reverse complement strand
GACACCGCCGCCCGCCGCGGCCGGTCCACGTCAGCGGCCCACGGCCGGGCCTCGGTCAGCAGCTCCACCGACCCCTGCGACCAGTCCACCTGCGACGACGGCTCGTCCACGTGCAGCGTCGGGGGCAGCACCCCGTGCCGCATCGCCTCCACCATCTTGATCACACCGGCGACGCCGGCCGCGGCCTGCGTGTGACCGANGTTCGACTTGACCGACCCCAACCACAGGGGCCGACCCTCCGGCCGATCCTGGCCGTAGGTCGCGATCAGCGCCTGCGCCTCGATCGGATCACCCAGCGTCGTACCGGTCCCATGACCCTCGACGACATCCACCTCGGACGTCCCCAGCCGCGCACTCGCCAGCGCCTGGCGGATCACCCGCTGCTGCGACGGNCCGTTCGGCGCCGTCAGACCGNTNNNNGCNCCGTCCTGGTTCACCGCACTGCCCCGCACCACCGCNAGNANCGGNTGGCCGTTACGGCGGGCGTCNGANAGCCGCTCGACGAGCAGCATCCCGACNCCCTCACCCCAGCCGGTGCCGTCCGCNGCNNNNGCGAACGACTTGCAGCGGCCGTCCNCNGCCAGNCCNCGCTGNCGGGAGAAACCCACGAACGTCCCCGGCGTCGCCATCACCGTCACACCACCGGCCAACGCCAACTCACACTCACCGGACCGCAGCGCCTGCACCGCCAGATGCAACGCCACCAGCGACGACGAACACGCCGTGTCCACCGTCACCGCCGGACCCTCAAGACCGAACGTGTACGACACCCGACCCGAGACCACACTCCCGGAATTCCCCGTCCCGAGATATCCCTCGACCTCGTCCGGAACCACCAGAAGCCGCGCCGCATAATCGTGGTACATCAGACCCGCGAAAACCCCGGTCCGGGAACCCCGCAGCCCCAGCGGATCGATACCCGCCCGCTCGAACGCCTCCCACGACGCCTCCAACAGCAGCCGCTGCTGCGGATCCATCGCCAACGCCTCACGCGGGCTGATACCGAACAGTGCCGCGTCGAACTCGGCGGCGTCATACAGAAAACCACCGTCACGTGTATACGACGTCCCCGGATGATCCGGATCCGGATCGTAAAGACCCGCCAGATCCCATCCACGGTCCGCCGGGAAGCGGCCGATGCCGTCACCACCCGAGGCGACCAGCTCCCACAGGTCCTCCGGGGAAGCCACCCCACCCGGGTAGCGGCAGGCCATCCCCACGATCGCCACCGGCTCGCGGCTGGTCGACTGCAGCGCGGCCAGCCGCTGCCGGGTCTGGTGCAGGTCCGCGGTCACTCGTTTCAGGTAGTCCCGAAGCCGTTGCTCGCTCGACACCAGAGCCACCTCACTCCAGAAAAACCGGGTCACACGGCCGGGGTTGACGCGCAGACGGCCGGAGGTCACGCGCAGCAGAAATCCGGCTCCAGCCGATTAGCGACTCGAGCCGAACAACAGCTCCAGCCGGATAAGCGACTCCAGCCGGATAATCAGTGGAGCCAGTCCTCCCACCGATACCCGACACTATGGTCGGCCGTCGCCGGTCACAACCCCTAGCTCGCCCCTAGGGCTACTCGGCGTCCAATCCCAGTTCGTTGTCGATGAATGCGAACATCTCGTCGTCGGTGGCGGAATCAAGTCGCTCCACCACTTCGTCATCGGACCCGTTCCCGAACAGGGACAGCAGGGCCTGAAGCCGGCCGGCGACCTGGGTCCGTTCCGTTTCACTCAGCCCGTCGGGCAGCACCGCGGACTCCAGCCGGTCCAGCTCGGCCAGCAGTCCGCCGGCCGTCAGGCCTGCCGCTGCCGCGCCGAACGGCCCGGCGCCGGCCGGCCCCGCGCTCGCGGCTCCCACCGGCACCGCGCCGTTCGGCGCGTTGGCGGCGGCCAGGGTCGCCTGGAGGCGCTCCCGCAGGTGCTCGGCGAGCGCCGCCGCGCTGGGGTAGTCGAAGAGCAGCGTGGCGGGTAGCCGCAGGCCCGTCGCGGCGTTCAGCCGGTTCCGCAGCTCGACCGCGGTGAGCGAGTCGAACCCCAGGTCGAGGAAGCCCCTGGTGGGCGCGATGTCATCCGCGGCGCCATGGCCGAGGACCCCGGCGACCTCACCGCGCACGACCTGGAGCAGCAGCGCCGGATGCTCCGCCGCCGCCATGGCGGCCATCCGCCCCGCGAGGCTCGGCTCACCGGCACCGTCAGCCGCCCGGGCCGTGGCACGTGCCGGCACCGGCACCAGCCGGCGCAGCAGCGGCGGCAGGTCGTCCGGCGTGGCGCGCAGCACCCGCAGGTCGAGGTGGATCGGCACCGCCGGCACCGCGTCGGTCCGCAGGGCGGCGTCGAAGAGCTCCAACCCGTCGGCCACGCTCAGCGGGAGCACCCCGGCGCGGGCCATCCGTTGCAGGTCGACGTCGCCCAGCGCGCTCGCCATGCCGCCCTCCGCCCACGGCCCCCAGGCCATCGCCTGGCCGGGCAGCCCGTCGGCGCGGCGCCGCTGCGCCAACGCTTCCAGGAAGGCGTTCGCCGCCGCGTAGTTCGACTGCCCCGGCGTGCCGAAGACCGCCGACGACGAGGAGAAGAGCACGAAGGCCGCCAGCTCCGCGCCCCGGGTCAGTTCGTGCAGGTGCAGCGCGCCGTCCACCTTGGGCCGCAGCACCTGCACGATGCGCTCCGGCGTCATCGACTCGATGACGCCGTCCCTCAGCGTGCCGGCGGTGTGGACGACGGCGGACAGCGGATGCGGCGCGGGCACCTCGGCCAGCACCCGGGCGAGCGCGGCCCGGTCCGCCACGTCGACGGCCTCGACCGTCACGGTCGCGCCCAGCCCGGTCAACTCGTCGACGAGTTCCCGCGCACCGGCGGCGGCCGTCCCGCGCCGGCTGAGCAGCAGCAGCTGGCGGACGCCGTGCCGGCGGACCAGATGCCGGGCGACGTGCCCGCCGAGTGCCCCGGTTCCGCCGGTGACGAGCACCGTCCCCTCCGGCCCACCGAACGCCGCGCTGTCCGACACAGCGCCACCGGACACCGCGCCACCGGACACCGCGCTGTCGGGGCTGGGGACGGAACCGAAGCCGGGGACGACCCGGGCGCGGGTGAGCCGCGGCGCGAGCGGCGTTCCCGTCCGGAGGGCCGCCTGCGGCTCGCCACCGGCCACGACGTCGGGCAGGGTCCGCCACGACGCCTCGGTACCGTCCAGGTCGACAAGCTGGAACCGGTCGGGATTCTCCTGCTGAGCGGACCGCAGCAGTCCCCAGACCGCCGCCGCGTGCGCCAGATCGTGGACGTCGCCACCCGTGCCGCTGGCGCTGCCCACACCGCCGCCGGCGGTCTGCACCGCACCGCGAGTGAGGACCACCAGTCGGGCGTCGGCCCGGTCGGGGGCGGCCAGCCACTGCTGCGCCAGCCCCGCCATCCGTACCGTCGCCGCCCGGACGGCCTCGGCGAGTCCGCCGTCGCGGGTGCCGTCCGGCAGGCAGGGCAGCAGCACGACCTCACTGGACGTCGGCACCCCCGCCAGGTCGGGATACAGCGTGAGCCCCGCCCGCACGGGATCGGACCCGAGAAGCTCGGCGACCCCGGCGGCGTCGGTGCCGACCACCGCCCAGCCGCCGGTGGACGCGCCACGCCCGACCGCGAACCGGTCCCAGTCGAGGGCGAACACCCGCTGGTGGCGGGCGCCGAGGTCGAGCCCGCCCGCCGGCAGCGGCCGGAGCAGGAGTGAGTCGACGGCGAGGACCGGCCGCCCGACCTCGTTGACGGCGGTCAGCCGGACCGCGGTGCCACCGGTGTCGTCGCCGGCCACGCTGATCCGCACCCGCAGCCGTGCGGCGCCCTGCGCGTGTACGGTCACCCCGGTCCACGCGAACGGCAGCCGCGCCTCGGCCTCGCTCCCGGCCTCATTCCCGGCCCCGGCCGGCGATCCGGAGGGCAGCGTCAGGGCGTGCAGCGCGGCGTCGAGCAGCGCCGGGTGGATCATGAACCGGCCCGCGCCACGCTGGGCGTCGTCGTCGAGCTCCACCTCGACGAACAGATCACCGTCGTGCCGCCAGGCGGCCCGCAACCCCTGGAAGGCGGGCCCGTAGCTGAGGCCCAGCGCGTGCAGCCGCTCGTAGCAGCCGTCCACCGCGATCTCCTGCGCGCCGGCCGGCGGCCAGGAGGCGCCGAGGTCCTCGGCGGCCGTCTCCGTCGCGCCCACCGCGGGCGCCAGGACGGCGCTGGCGTGCTGACGCCAGGACTCGTCCGGCTCGTCGGCGGGGCGGGAGTGGACCTGCAGCGACCGGCGCCCGGTCTCGTCGGCCGACCCGACGGTGACCTGCAGCTGCACGGCCTCCCGCTCCGGGATGACGAGCGGCAGGTGCAGCGTCAGTTCCTCGACCGTCCGGCAGCCGACGTGGCCACCGGCCAGTACGGCGAGGTCGACGAACGCGGTACCTGGAAGCAGCACCACCCCCGCCACCACGTGGTCGGCCAGCCAGGGGTGCGTCCGGGTCGCGAGCCGCCCGGTCAGCACCACCGCCTCGCCGTCGGCCATCGAGACGACCGCGCCGAGCAGCGGATGATCGGTCGTGGTGAGCCCGGCCGCGGTGAGGTCACCGACAGCGGCCTGCGCGCCGATCCAGTACCGCTGCCGCTGGAAGGCGTACGTCGGCAACACCACCGGCCGCGCACCCGCAGCGGCACCGGCACCGGCACCGGCGAGCAGTGCCCTCCAGCCGACGCCGACACCGTGGACGAACAGGTTCGCCAGGGCGGTCAGGACGGTCGTCGGCTCGTCTCGGTCCCGGCGCAGCGCGGACACGAACACGCTGTCGACCGACTCGGGCAGGCACTGCTGCGCGGCCGCGGTCAGAATCCCGTCCGGCCCCGCCTCGACGAAGCGGGTGACGCCCTGCGCGGCCAGCGTGGCCACCGCGTCGGCGAACCGGACCGGCCGGCGGACCTGCTCGACCCAGTACTCGGGGTCCGTCCACTGCCCGGGCTCGACCGGTTGCCCGGTCACCGTCGACACGATCGGCACCGTCGGCTCGGCGAAGGCAAGGCCGCGCACGACCGTGGCGAACTCGGCCAGCATCGGCTCCATCAGCCGGGAGTGGAACGCATGACTGGTCCGAAGACGCGACGACCGCCAACCACGTTCCGTCGCCAGCGCGACGGCGTCGTCGATCACGGATTCCGCACCGGAGAGCACGACGGCCCGCGGTCCGTTCACCGCGGCCAGATCCACCACGATCCCGGCCTCGGCCAGTGTGGCCAGGGCCTCGGCCTCGCCGACCTGCACCGCGAGCATCGCCCCACCGGCGGGCAGGGCCTGCATCAGCCGTCCGCGCGCCGCCACCAGCACAGCCGCGCTTTCCAGGGTCAGGACTCCCGCCGCGTACGCCGCGGTGATCTCACCGATCGAATGACCGGCCACCACCTCCGGGGTCACGCCAAGCTCGCGTAGCAAAGCGAGCACACCGACCTCGACCGCGAAGATCGCCGGCTGGGCATGGCCGGTCTGGTCCAGAAGTTCCGGCTCGTTGTCGATGACATCCCGGACCGGGCGGTCCAGCAGACCGTCCAGATGCGCGCAGGCCGCGTCGAAAGCGTCCGCGAACACCGGGAACGCCGCGTACAAACCCCGACCCATACCAGCCCGCTGCGCACCCTGACCGGTGAACAACACCGCCAACCGGCCAGACCCCGCGACACCGCGCACAACATTTCCAGCGGCCTCACCAGCCGCCAACGCACCCAGTCCGGCGACCAGGCCCACACGGTCACCAGCCAGCACCACAGCCCGGTGCGCGAGAACCGCCCGCCGGACCGTCGCCGCGGCAACGCCGGCCAGCTCGCCATCGGCGGTACCGACGACGCCGGCGGCATCAGCCGGACCCGCGGCAACACGCTGCCCCAGCCGAGCGGCCTGGGCGTGCAGCGCGGCCTCGTCATGGCCGGACAGCAGCACCGGCACCACCGGCAACGCAACCCGCGGTTCCCCGCTCCCGGGCTCGTCGTCCACAGGTTCGTCGGCCGGGGGCTGTTCGAGGATGACGTGCGCGTTCGTGCCACTGACCCCGAACGCGGAGATCCCCGCCCGCCGCGGCCGCTCACCGGCCTGCCAGGCCCGGGCCTCGGTCAGCA
>NZ_KB891132.1 GCF_000373365.1 Parafrankia discariae | reverse complement strand
CCAGCCGGATCTGCGTCGCTTCCTGCGCCGGCGCCGTATCGCCGGGCGTATCGCCCGACGCGGGGTGGAGAGCACCGAACGCCTCGGCCGGCACCGGTGGAAGATCGAAAGGACTATCGCGTGGCTTGACGGCTACCGCCGGCTGACCGTCCGCTACGAACGCAACGGCCGTAACTTCCTCGGGTTCCTCTGCCTGGCCGCCGCGATCACCTGCTGGAAGAAACTCCCGCACCCCACGTGAGACATGCTCTTAGGTTGGCGACTCCGCTCGGGCCGCTCATGCCGATGCAGGCGGCCCACACGCTGCAACAGCAGGTCGATCGGGGCCAGATCACTGACGAGCACGTCCACGTCGACGTCGAACGACTGCTCGGCGACCTGGGTGGCAACGACAACAAGCCGCTGCGGACGAACCGTTCCCCCGGACCGCCCCGGTGGGCCGAGCAGGTCCACCACCCGCTCCGTGCGCGCAGCACGCTCCACGGCCACGAACCGGGCATGCAGCAGCACGACATCGTCGCCGAACACCGGCTGCAACGCCGCGAAGACGCCCTGGGCCCGGCCGACGGTGTTGCACACCACCAGCGCGCAGCCGCCGGCCCCTACCTCCGCGGTCACTGCCGCGGCGACCGCATCCGGGGCGAACGTCGACGTCTCGGCGAGGATCTCCACCTCGACGTTCAACGAATCGCGCCACGATGGGTCCGTCGCGACCGTGAAAGTCGGCTCACCCTGAGACGCACAGACAGCGGTGACACGCGGATACCCCTCCACCGTCGGCAAGCCCGCCATGTCCACCTCACGCTGCTGCAACGCGCCCTGCACATACGCCCGGACCAGCCGTTCGCGCAGGTCCGGTGGAAGCGTCGCCGACAACAGAACGACCGGGACCCCGGCGTCGGCGAGCCATCGCAGCGCCTCGAACAGGAACTGGGCCATGTACACGTCGTAGGCGTGCACCTCATCCAGGATGACCACCCGGCCAGCCAGCCCGGCATGACGCAACATCACATGCTTCGTCCGTGTCGCCGCATGCAGCAGTTGGTCAACCGTGCCCACCGTGATCGGGGTCAGCAGCCCCCGCTTCGCGCCCAGCATCCATTCCGCCGCAGCCACCCCATCCACCAAGGGACGTTCCTCGACCGGCGTGGAGCCACCGGTGGCGTTCGTGTCGAACTCCTCGCCGATCCCAGCAAAGGTGACCTGCGACCGCAGTGCCGCCCATTCGGCGTTGAACCGTGCCCGGCCATGCAGAAGACCAAGCGGAGCCTTCGGATCCACCTGCACCGACCAGTCCCGCACCCGGCGAAACATCGGATCCGCCGTCGCCTGCGTCGGCATGCCCACGAACACCCCGTCAGCGCCGAACCGGCGAGCCAGCACCTCCGCCGCCGCGAACGCAGCTTCGGTCTTCCCCTCTCCCATCGGCGCCTCGACGATCAGCAGCCCTGGCACGGGCATCGTCTCAGCGATCCGCACCGCGCTGGCCTGCGCAGGCCGCGCCGAATCACCGAACCGATGCTTGACCAGATCCTGCTGGCCAAGGGGCGCCGGTCGGCCGGCCCGCCAGCCACCCCGCAGTCCCAGCCGCTCCCAGGCCTGCCGGGCCCGCTCCCGCGAGGCTTCCAACGACACCGCCGCCAGGTCCGCCTGGCCGCCGAAGTGCCGCTCGTCGCTGGCGATCCAGTCCGCCATGATGACCAGCCCCGACACCGCCAACTGGCCGCCGCGGCGCGGAGAGCCCACCTGCGCGAACGACGCCAAGTCCACGCCCAGGTCACCAGCAACCCGGTCCACGAAACTGGTCTGAACCTCGCCCCACACGCCTCGCCCATGCGCCGTAGGGCTGCTGGGATGCAGCCGATCAACTCCCGGGACAAGACCGTGATGGCCCGCAATCAGCGGCCACACCCAGCCGCACGCCGACGGCCGCCACCCCGCCTCACGCAGCCGCTTCCGGGCAATGACGGCACCCGCCCACGCATGATTCCAACGCCGACCCTGATCGGCCGTGAGGCCGGCCCATGTCAAGCCGGCACCCTGAACCATTCTTGCCAGACCGTCGTCTTTCATCTGGAATGCCGGTGTCACCTTGCCTACGTCGTGGAGGCCACACAGCAGCGCAAACAGCGACCTCCCGCTCCCATCGCTACACCCATCGAGGTGATCTTTTGTGGCGGCGGGCAAAAAGCGATCCCAGATAAGCTCGGCCATGGCCGCGGTATCGAGTAGATGGCCGAGCAAAAGATGCATCGACCCTTGCGCATTCGACTTGCCCCACACAACCGCCAACGCGTCGTCCACAGGCCCCCCAAGCGACAGTCGAGCAGGCTATTGAACCACCCATGCTCTCGCCCCCAGCCGCCACGCTCCGGCCCAGACGGCAGCTTCGGACGTGCCGGCGGCTATGGACTCGGGTGGAGAGCCCTTCGGCCAGACGATGCATCGACTGATAAATTCGAGCCTTGCCAGCCTGCAAAACCCCAGGTCAGCAAGGTCGTCCCCGCACGCGCGGGGGTCTCCCTCCTGCCCCAACCCCTGTCCGGTACGGCTCCGAGTCGTCCCCGCACGCGCGGGGGTCTCCCTGTCACACGATCTTCGATCCGAAGATCGTCGGTGTCGTCCCCGCACGCGCGGGGGTCTCCCTCTCGGCGAGCCTGACGGGCTCCCGCGGCCACGGTCGTCCCCGCACGCGCGGGGGTCTCCCGCCCGCGCGTGGATCGCCGCCCGTCGCTGGGAGGTCGTCCCCGCACGCGCGGGGGTCTCCCGCCGGCGACCGCGCGTTCGACTGCGGCCTCGTAGTCGTCCCCGCACGCGCGGGGGTCTCCCGTCGGTCGACCCGTCCATCCACCATCACGCCCGGTCGTCCCCGCACGCGCGGGGGTCTCCCCCCATCTGGATCGACCTGGAGACGGACGCGCCGGTCGTCCCCGCACGCGCGGGGGTCTCCCCGCCGCCCAGGCGACCAGGACCATGGCCGTCACGTCGTCCCCGCACGCGCGGGAGTCTCCCGTCTCTGATGGAGACCTTCACCACCCATCCCGAGTCGTCCCCGCACGCGCGGGGGTCTCCCCACGGTCTTCCTGGACACCCCGATTGCCGTCGCGTCGTCCCCGCACGCGCGGGGGTCTCCCGCAAGGGTGGAGCAGGAGCGCGACCACGCGGCCGTCCTCCCCGCACGCGCGGGGGTTTCCCCTGGAGATACTGGCGCTCGCGGCCCGCATCACCGTCGTCCCCGCACGCGCAGGGTCCTGTCGCACCGGGCGATGGCGGAGCGGACGAGCCTGAGCGCCGCGCGACTGTCCCGGGTGGAGAACGGCACCTCGCTGCTGTCACTGCCCGAGATCGGCGAGTGGGCGAGTGCCGTCGGCGCGGACACCGACGCTCGTGCCCGCCTGCACCAGCCGGCCGAGGCCGCGCACACCCCGGCAGTGGAGGCCTTCCGCCACGGCGGCCCGGACCTGCAGCGCAGCGTCCTGGACCTGGAAGCCCGCGCCGGGCGCGTCGTCACCGTGCAGCCCACGATCGTCCCGGCGCTGCTGCAGACGGTTGCCTACGCGCGCGCGGTCCTCAACCTCGCCGACGTCACCAGCCAGGACATCTCCGCGACGGTCGCGCTGCGGCAGCGCCGCCAGGAACTTCTGCATGACTCGGCGAAGCGCTTCGGCTTCCTCCTCACCGAGGCCGCGCTGCGCTGGCCCGCCGGCGACGCGCACCGCATGGCCACGCAGTACGATCGCATCGCCCAGATCTCGACACTGCCCAACGTCACCGTCGGCGTGATCCCGCTGGGCCGGCAGGTCTCGGCATTGCCCTGGTGCGACATCAACCTCTACGAGAGCTGCGGTGACGGCGAACCGCCGATCATCGACATCGAGCTTTCCCACGGCGAGATCTGGGTCGTCGATCCCATCGACATCGACGTCTACAAGGGGCTGGTCGGCAAGTTGCGGGTAGGGGAGCTGCGCGGCGTTGCCCAGTCGTCACGGCTCGACGGTGGTCTGGCCTTCGTCGTCGGTCAGGACGCGCAGGTCGCGTCGCATGTGCCCCGCATCATTATCGGCATCCGCGAGGTATTGGCATCGATAGCCGGCGTCCGCCTTCTGACCCGTCGCTCCGATCTTGACCAGGACGGCCGCTGGGATCACGTCGCAACGCGGGTCTTTCAGGGGAAAACCCGGCAGCGCGGTCGCCAGCTTCCAGAACTGCTCGTAGACGTTCGTGGCCGTCAGGAGCGCGGCGGAGGGCGGGGAGAACCCGTAGGTGAGCCAGTCCGACCCGGGCGGGTCGTAGCCACCCATGCCGACCGTCCAGTCGATCCGCAGGCCGTTGTACACGGTCGAGCAGTGGTTGGCTGCCTGGGGAACGGCGATGATCCGGTCGTTGTCGCAGCTGGCCTCGAGAGTGCCTCCCTCGGCAGCCATGGTGAGAGTCTTCTGGCGCAGTTCCGCGAGGATGGTTTGAAGGGTCGAGTCGCCGCCCCTGGACGGTTCCACCTCGGGTCGGCCATACCAGGTGGCGACGTAGCCGGGTTGTGGCCCGGTTATCCGGACCGGGCGCGGTGGCCCACCCGGGATGGCCGGGGACGGACGCGAGCTCAGGCTGGCCGTCACCGCCCCGACGGGAGCCGTGGACGCCGAGCCGCCGCAGGCCCCGGCAAGGAACGCGATGCAAAGCAGCCCGGTGATGATTCCCTCGCGGCGGCCAGGCCGCCGCCGACCCGCCGAGAACTGGCGTCGGCCAGCTGGGCCAGGTTGCTGACGTTTATTCGTCACAGAACGGCACACCCGCCTAGCCTCCCACGCTTTGTCCCAGCCTCGAAGCCCTACGTCACCGCATCAGCGCCGACGACCCCTTCCAGCAGGCCGAGGTGCGTGCCAGGTACCCGGAGGCCGACCTGCCAAGCGATTCCGGCCTAATCACCCCCGATGCGGCCTCCTTCCACCTGCATGAGTTGCACGCGAACGGCGCCCTGGTTCTGGACGATGACCACGTCCTCAACTTTTGCGCACTTCACCGACGGTCGATGGTTCCTCAACAGACGCCACGGCGGCCTGGAGGCGCAGATAGCCCCCGTTTTGGGCTGTGCCATGCATGGCCGGGCCGAATATGGCAGAACGGGATTGGTCTCGTCGAGGTTGCCGATTATTCCAAGCAACGGAAAAGAATGCCCCGTAGCAAGTGACGGGGCATTCTTCAGCCTGGGGTGGTGTCGGCGGTCAGCCTCCCTCGCCCCGGACGACCTCGACTCGCAGCCCGAGTCGCTTCAGTACCTTCGCGGCGACCTCGACCTCCATGAGGGGGCGGTCGGTCAGAACTGACTTCGAGCTCTTCCATTCGCCCTTGACGAGTTCCTTGATCTGTTCGAGACCGAGGTCGGGCCGGATCACGGCCAGCGCATCAAGGGGCCGATCAGAGATCAGAAAGGCCCTACGCAACATCAGTGTCGCCGTCTCCGATGAGTCGTCGGCCGGCGGCGGCGGCCAGTACGACCCGTCGTGGCCTTTGATCGCCTTACAGGAGACGCCTGCGTCGCGGACGGCCTTAGCGACTGCTTCGATCTCGTTCATCGGCCGGCTTACGAGCACGGCCTGCGGCGCCCACCGCGTGTTCCGGATGACCTGATCGATGCCACTGTCGTCGAGGTCGGGTCGAATCTCTCGGAGGACCTGGGCTGCTGCCTGCTTGATGCCCGGCCGGGTCGGGACCAGCGCACCCAGCGGCTCCCCGTCTCGGGGCATCGGTATGGTCGGCATGACGAAACGTCCCGGAACCGATACTGGCTCCTGTTGCGCGACTGGTTGTCGTGCGGCGGCTAGTTTTTGGGTTCCTGCTTCTGGGGTGTAAGTCGACCGCATGGTCAGCGGGCTCGGCGCCGGGTCGGCGCGAGCATTGAGCATTTTCAAAGTTTGTTTTTCTAGATTCCCTCCTGTTCCAGGACGAAGACGGCCTGGGTCAGCCGCGGAAACGGCTGAGCACGCGCCAGTTCTTCAGGACCGCGAAGCCGCGTTCGCCGGGTGCGCGGGTGGCCGCGAGGACGCGGTTGCTCTCCTTGAGGCCGTCGGAAAGTTCGCCGTTCGCGGGCTTCTTACGGGGCACGAGGAGCAGATCGCTCTCGCCGCCGACGTAGCCCTTGTCGGCGTAGAGGTAGATCGTTTCCGCGCGGTTGATCGTGGGGAGGATGTTGTGGGCCCGGGCGGCGGTGAGGTCG
>NZ_KB891131.1 GCF_000373365.1 Parafrankia discariae | reverse complement strand
GCCTGGCGCGCCTGGACCACCGCCGCCGACCTCACCACCGGCCCGGCGTTCCGCGGCATCAACCGCCACGGCCACCTCGCCGAGCGCCGCCTGTCCGACCGCGCCGTCGCCGACATCCTCGCCCGCCGCGCCGCCGCCGGCCTCACCGGCCGCTTCGCCGGCCACTCCACCCGCCGCGGCTTCGCCACCGAGGCCTACGCCCACGGCGTCGGTGAACCCGCCGTCATGCGCCAGGGCCGCTGGAAATCCCGCACCACCATGGACCGCTACCGCGAAGACGGCACCCTCTGGGACGACAACGCCGCCACCCACCTGGGGCTGTGAGCAACACAGATCACTCGCGGGGACGCGCTCTACTTGCCCGGGCCTGGTGTGCATGCCAACCGCAGCACGAACAACAGGCAGTATCTGAGTGCCGTGCTCCTTCCCACCGGCCGGCACATTCACCATTCCCGCGCCAGCACGCCGGCGACCGCGAGCGTCATGGCCTGCGGAGACGGCCGTGTTGGCCGCTGGATGGTCGTCCGGCTACTGGTACTCCAGCGTCGGGTGCTCACCGCGTTGGGCGGCCCTGTCCCAGGGGAACGGAGAGACAGTGCCGCCCTTTCGGGCGCCGATGAGGGGTCGGTCTCAGCCTCAGGTCCCGCCGTCTCCTCGCTGGTGTCGGGCTCAGCGTGCTTCCGTGGCGACCGCCGCGTACCGCAGGATCAAGGACAGCGCCCCGAAGACGGCTGACCAGACGTAGGTCCAGGACACATCCCCGGCACTACTTCCGTCCACCGCGGCGCCTGTCGCTGCCAGACTAAACAAGATCATAACGGCAAGGCTGAGGTAGAAGCCCGCGCAGATGACCTTCGCCAGACGGTCGTTGAGGGGCGGCGCGAGCAGGAGGAGCCGGCGAACCGATACACCAGGAGCCGCAGCCGTCTGGGTGACCAGCACTGACGCCTCGTCCAACCAGGCGAGGGCACGGGCCCGCGCTTCGTCCAGGTCCTCAGCCGAGGAGGAGATCGTCTGCCTGGCCTGCCACCACTCGACCGCGAAGCTGACCTGCCGAGCCGCGTCCTCGAACGGCGGTCGGCGCCTTCCTGCATAGGCCCGGCCTTCACGCCAGTCCTTCAACACCAAACCGAGCGCACCGACTGCGGCCGTAGCTACCGGAACCAGCACGGCCGCGACGATGGCTACGCTATCCTGCGAGATCCTCGGCCCCCATCCGCCAGTAAGCGGGGTCAGCATCGCATGTTCCGTACAGCCGTATCACCAAAGCGGAATGATCCGGACCTGACGGGGTTGCTGTCACATCCGTTGACACCGTGGATCTAGGCAGGTCAGCCTGGTCGGGTGGGCTCTGACGGTGTGGCGTTCCTGCGGGCTGATGTTGAGTGGTTCTGTGGCGAGCTCGTCGACCTCACTCCAGCTGTCCGGCTGCAGACGCTGGCCGGACTGGGGGCCGTGCTGGAGGAGCTGACCCCGGCGGCGATGACAGCCGCCAAGGACGAGGGATGAGGGCTGCGCCGGATCAGCACGTTCGTCGGGGTATCGCACGAGCAGGTCCGCCGGCCGCTCGCGGTCACCCCCGTGGCCGGCGAGGAGTAGCCCGGCTCTCCAGCTGGGCGGGTTACCGGAGCGGGCTGGCGGGGACGAGGAAGCGCCTGTGTCACGCCCCAGGAGTCGAATTTCCCTGATCCTATCGCAGAAAAATACCGGGAGTCGCCCCGGTCCAGCGGCCATGGCCGTCCAGGCCGCGGGCCCTGCTACCGCAGAAAACCGGCTGCTCTCCGCAGCCCCGCCTCGACGACTCGGCTTGACGCCATAACCCCATCGGATGTCTCTTGATGGGTTCAGGGTGCGGCGTTGCGTGGGCCGGTAAGACAGGCGCCATCCAGCTCATGAGGGTTGCACCTGCAGGATTGTGCGGCGGATTTCCTCGATGGTCTGGTCGAGGGCGTCGATGGCCGCGGTGAGCCGGGCGCCGATCATGTCGCCGGCGGTGCGGATCAGGGACTGCAGGTGCAGGCCGATGGCGAACAGTCGTTGCAGGACCAGGTCATGCAGGTCGCGGGCGATGCGGTCGCGGTCCTCGAAGACGGCCAGGCGGGCACGTTCCTGGTGTGCCTGGGCCAGGTCGAGGGCGAGCGCGGCGTCGCCGGCGAAGCCCTCAACCAGCTCCATGTCGCGCGCTGGAAGGCGTGCCGTGCCGGTCCGATAGGCGAGGAGAAGGATCGCCGGTTGGTGCCCGGCGATCCGTAGCGGGACGGCCAGTGCCGCGGCGAGGGGCAGTGCTGGGGTGGGGACGACCCGGTTGCCGCGCAGCTGCAGACTTTCCAACGCGACGGCGTGGCCCGCGCTGAGTACGCCGGCTCCTGGTCCGGCGCGGAGCGTGACGGTCAGCCCTGGTAGGGCGTCGGGGTCGGTGGGGAGGTCGGGGGCTGTGGAGGCGGCGGTCACGATCAGGGTGCCGTTCTCGTCGGGTACGGCGATCAGGGCCAGGTCCGCGGCGGCCATCCGCCGACCCATCCGCGTGATGAGGCCGAGAGCGTCGCGGGGATCGGGGGCGGCCAGCACGCTGGTCGTGATCTCGGTGCTCGCCGCCAGCCAGGCCCGGCTCCGTTCCGCCTGCTCGTAGAGCCGGCGCAGCTCACGCTCGGCGCGGCGCAGGTCGGTGATGTCGGTGAAGACGAGCGCGAGCATCTCCTCACCGCCCCGCAGATATGGGATCACAGTGACCCGCATCGACCGGCTGGTACCGCGTTCCCCCGCCAGGTCGAGATCACCGATCTGGGCGTGGTGGGTACGCAGCGCTGCCGCGATCATGCCCCACTCGCCTCCCAGCGAACGCTGCCGCGGCCCGGCCGCCGGCGAGAGCCGTTCGGTCAGCTGGGCAAGACGATCCCCCACCCGCTGGGGCACACGAGCGATCTGATCCAGGACCGGTGAGCCACGCCACAGTCGCAGGTCGGCGTCATACACCGCCACCGCGACCGGCAGCTCGCCGGCGGGTACCCCCGCGGACACCAGCTCCAGCAGCGCGGCATGCTCCCCGGCGGTCTGCGCGTCACGGTGGGCGGCGGTGACGTCCAGGATCGTCCCGGTGTTGCCGACCACCGCACCCGCCGCGTCCCGCAGGATGGTCGCCCTGATCTGGACCCGCCGGTAGCTGCCGTCCCGGGTGCGGTAGCGGGTCTCGTGATGACAGTGATCGGCACCGCCCGCGACCACACCCATGAACAACGCGACCGTGGCCTCCGCCTCGTCCGGGTGGACATAGTCCAGGAACCGGGCACCCAGACTGGCCACGACATCGAAGCCGGTCAGGGTCGTCCACGCCCGGTTCAGGTACATCCAATGGCCCTCGGCGTCGGTCCGGAACACCACCTCGCTCAACGCATCCAGCAGATCCCCAGCATCGCAACAGCCGGCCGTATCCCCACCGTGGCCCGCCCCGGTCCGGCACGGATCCCGGCGCTGCGTGGCCTCCCTCGAAGCAGACGTCATCGACGGCCCCCCTCCATCGCGACGGCGGATCCTCCCACCCGCCTCCGCGGGCCGACACGGCCCGATAGGGCAGTGCCTGACCGACGGCATCTGCCGATCAGCGGCCGACGGCCGCACCTGGAGAATCCGACCGCATCCTCACGCCCTATGTGTCACACAGCGACACGTCCCAACACTGGGCAGCCCGCTGACCTGCCCCTTCCGTTCATCACCGGGCCGTGCAGCTGCATAGATCAGATCTATGCAGCACATGCAGCCGCCGTCCACAGTTGCAGGATGGCAGACCACACACGGATGACGGCCTGTACGTGACCCTCCTGGGAAACCCGGAGCCCAGTGGACTACCAGCCCTGCGTGCGGCTACCGCCACATGTCTCGCTGTGGGTCGTTCCCCGGGCGCGGGACGGGTGGCGGGGAATGTGGATGACCCGCGCCAGCTCCTCGGGTTGTCCGCTACGCGGCCGGGTTGTCACGGTTCGTGGTGGTAGTGGCAGGCTGTACGGCTATGGGTGTGGGGGTTCCGGCGGCAGGCGGTACGGCGGGTTCGCCGGTGGCGGTGGATTTCTTCGTGTCGTACACGGGAGCGGATGAGGCGTGGGCGACGTGGGTCGCCGAGGTGTTGGAGGCCGAGGGCTGGTCGGTGGTGGTGCAGGCGTGGGACTCCCCGGCAGGGGTGAACTTCGTGACGTGGATCAGCGACCAGATGGACGCGGCGACCCGCACGCTCGCGCTGTGTTCGGAGGCGTACTTCGCGTCGCACTGGTGCACCCAGGAGTGGACCGGGGCTCTGGCGGGAAACAAACTGACCCCGTTGCGGATCACTGACTGCACGATCCCGACGGTGCTGTCGACGATCAGCTACCGGAATCTGTACGGCGTCGATGAGGTGGTCGCGCGGCGGCGGCTCGTGGAAGCGGTCGGGCTGACCGTCCCGGACCGGGTGTCGGGGGGTTTCCCCGGCGGCCGGACTGTCGCAGTACCCGCTCCGGTGCGCGCGGTGTTCCCGGGCCGACTGCCCGCCGTGTGGAACGTCCCGGGCCGCAACCAGCTTTTCACCGGCCGGCAGACCCAGCTCGAACAGATCCGCACCGGACTGGCCAGCGGGCCGGTTGCGGTGCGTGGGATGGGTGGGGTCGGTAAAACCCAGCTGGTGATCGAGTACGCCCACCGTCATGCCGCCAGCTACAGCCTGGTGTGGTGGGTCGACGCCGAACAGACCGCGCTGCTCGCCGAGAAGATCGCCGCCCTGGCCGGCCCGCTCGGCCTGCCCAGCGACGGGCCGGTGGCCGACACCGCCGTAGCGGTGCTCGCCGCGTTGGGCCGGCGGGAGGGCTGGCTGCTGGTCTTCGACAACGCCGACGACCCCACCGCCCTGCGCGCCTGGCTGCCCGCCGGCCCCGGCCATGTGCTGATCACCTCCCGCACTCCTGCCTGGGACGTGTGGGCCGCGACTATCGAGGTCGATCTGCTGCCCCGCGCCGAGTCGATCGACCTGCTGACCCGGCGGCTGCCTGGCCTGGACCCGGTGGTGGCGGACAGGTTGGCCGACGAGTTGGGGGATCTGGCGTTGGCGTTGGCCCAGGCCGGGGGCTATCTCACCCGGACCCGTCTGCCTCCCGCCGACTATCTGACCCGTTTCCGCACCCGCAGGCAGACGTTCCTCGGGAAAGGCGACGATCCGCTGTACGCCGGGCGGGTCGACACGTGCTGGTCGATGTCCCTGGACCGGCTCACCGTTGACGCGCCTGCCGCGGTCCAGCTCCTCGAACTGTGCGCCCTACTCGCCCCCGAACCCATTCCGGTGACCCTGTTCACCGGCCAGCCGGCGCTCTTCGCCCCTCCGCTGGGCGATATCGCCGCCGGTGCTGATCTCACCGGGGACCTCGACGATACGATCGCCGCTGTTCTGGACTACTCCCTGGCCCGCCGCACCGGGGACAGTCTCGTCGTGCACCGCCTGGTGCAGGCGGTCATCGCCGGCCAGCTCACCCCCACCCGCCGCGCTCAGCTGACCGACACCGCCGTACGGCTGCTGACCGCCGCCAGCCCCGACAGCCCGTTGGATCCGGCGAGCTGGCCGGTGTGGGCGGCTCTCGGCCCGCACCTGCTGCATGCCTACACCCGCCTCGGCGGCGCCGACGATCCGCACAGGCTCCGCTACGCCACCGACGGGTTCTGCTTCCACCTCTACGCACGCGGGGATTACCCGGCCGCCCACACCCTCGCCACCTACCTGTACCAGCAGAACACCGGCCTGCTCGGTGACGACCACCCCGACACCCTGACCTCGGCGTACACCCTTGCCGTCGCCCTGTTCGCCCGGGGGGATGCGCAGGGTGCGCGGATGCTGAACGAGGACACCCTCACCCGCCGCCGCCGGGTCCTCGGCGACGACCACCCCGACACCTTTCGCTCCGCGAACGGCCTCGCTGTTGTGCTGGCCGCCCTGGGAGATGCGCAGGGTGCGCTGGCTATGAAGGTGGGAGTGGGGACCGTTCGTCGGTGGGAGTGGGGGCCAGCTGTTCAGGCGGGTTGGGTCGTGTCGGTGGGAGTGGGGACCGGGGTGGGTGGGCGGCCGTTCGGGCTGGTGCGGGCGCGGGTGTGGGCGAGGCGGTAGGACTGGGTGCCGGTCTCGATGATCGTGCCGTCGAAGGTGAGGCGGTCGACGATCGCGGAGCAGAGGCGGGGGTCGGTGAAGGTTTTGGTCCAGCCGCCGAAGCTTTCATTCGAGGCGATTGCGACGCTGTTCTTCT
>NZ_KB891130.1 GCF_000373365.1 Parafrankia discariae | reverse complement strand
GCCGACATGACCATCAAGGAAAAGGCCCTCGCTCGCGTCCAACAGCCCGGCACCACCCCCGGCCGCTACCGGCCGCCGGACAGCCTGCTCACGTTCCTCGACAACCTCTAACCACCGTCAGCACCCACCGGGTTATGCCGCCCCTACGATGACGACCTTCCTACCAGGCAGGCCCCCCAGCAGCCCGGTCGGCATAACCCGGACCTCGGCATATGCGGACTTATGCCGACGTCGGCATAAATCCGCGTAACGAACCAGCCGAAAATTCGGCAGTCCATGACGACGGCGCTTCTCCTTACCTCTCTTGCTTGTGGCCGGGCCTCCCGGAATCTGGGCGATATGCTCGTCCAGGACCGAGAGTGCCACGTTACTGAGCAGCGGGGACAAGATCGACCCTTGCGGGGTTCCGGTGCTGGTCTCCTTCAGCTGGCGATCCTCGCCGAGGATGCCCGACTTCAGGAACGCCTTTACCAGACCGAGGACGCGGCGATCTCCGATCCGATCTCGAACCCTGCCCATGAGCGCAGGATGCGAGATTTCGTCGAAACATGCCTTGATGTCGCCCTCTACCACCCACTCGTAGGAGTTGGCGGCGAAGTGGCGCACTTCGGCTACCGCGTCATGGGCCCGGCGGTTCGGGCGGAACCCATAGGAGCACGGGAGAAAATCCGCCTCAAATATTGGCTCCAGCACCAGCTTCAGGGATGCCTGCACCACTCGGTCGGTCACGGTCGCGATCCCGAGACGACGCATTTTACCGTTCGCCTTCGGTATCAGCCGCTCACGTGCCGGTAGCGGGCAGAAGCTGCGGTCCTTCAACTTGCTCCGCAGCCAGTCGAGAAAAATCCCGACGCCCTGTACGGTCTCCACGTAGTAGGCAGTTATGCCGTCCACGCCCGCCGTCCGGGCTCCCTTGTTACCCCGCACCCGACGCCACGCCACCAAAAGAAACGCGGGGTCGGTAACGAGGTTGAACAGGTCATCAAACCTCCGACGAGGATCATCGTTGGCCCAACAGTGCAGCTTCGTCTGGATCTCCAGTACCCGACGTTCCGCCTCCTCAAAGACGGGCGTCAGCTCGCCGGTATTCACCGGCGACCTCCTGGCATTCCAGTCCATCCACCGCAGACTTGCTGTCCCCCTTCGCCATGTGCGTGCCTCTCGCACGCTCGGACTACTACGAGGACTCCGCCACGTCGCGATGCCATCAGTCGACGACGAACCTGCCCGCCGCCCGGCTGGATGCCAAGAGGTAAGGGCGACATCGAGACGCTTCCCACGTTCACCACACTCCGTTCAGCAAGGGAGCCGCCCAGCTTTACCCCGACAGCATCGCCACACCTACGCCGCAGGCCTTCAGCGTGGCCTCCCCACCAGCACCCTTCTACCGGCTTCGGAGTCGCCGCCACTACGCATGGCGGCGTGCACTGCACCCGGCCCATATCCGCCAGATTTGAGCCGGCACAACGATTACGGGGCTTCAATCACCGGTTCCTCTCGTACGGCTTCTTGCCATCGCTTGCCAAACCCGCACCGTCTGGCAGTTCCGGCACGTCCTGGCTTTGTCAGGGCTGCTCCCATCCTTCCGCGCGTCTCCGCGGTCGGACTGCCCCCAGCTTCACCGGCCTGCTGCGACAGGCCAGAGACAGAGGTCTTTCACCCCCGTTCGGAGTAGTGGCGCCTCGTGGCGCACGAGGGCGGAGTTGTAGCCGGTGCCGGCCCCGATCTCAAGGATCCGCTGGCCGGGCAGAACGATGAGCGCCTCCAGCATCATCGCCACGATCCCCGGCCCGGAGGCGCAGCTGAGGGACGTACGGTCCGGGGCGCGCTTGGTGACGACGGCCTGCTCTGCGTAGGCCTCGCCGGGGGCGGCGTCGGGCACGAACAGGTGCCGGGGCACGGCGCGCATCGCGTCCTCGACCGCGCCGGTGAGGACGGCTCCCGAGATGGCGAGCCGGTCGACCATGGCAGCGCGCAGCTCGTCGGGGGTGGCGCCGTGTGTCGAGGCCGCGGTGTTCAACGATGATCCTTCCGATAGGTGTGGTGCGGTCGAATGAGGCCAAAGGAGGCCGGACGTGCGCGCCCGACAGCCGGCACCTGTGGGCATTCGAGACACCGCGCCCCGGTATTTCAGTCGCCACAGGCCGGTGTCTTCTTGATCGGCTACGCGGATGCATTGCTGAAGACGGCCTCCTTCGCTGCCTGCGCGAGGGTGGCCTGGGTGGCTACTGGGAGCCCGAGCCGGTTCCAGTGAAAGATCACGTGTAGCGCGATGATCGCGCGTATCCCGCGTGCGAGGTCGCCGCGTTCTCTCAGGGTTCGGAGTGCTCTGCCCGCTTCCTCGAACGCGGCGAGCCAGTCGCGGCCGAGAACGTCTGCTCGGGCGCCGCCGAGGAGGAGGTGGCGAACATCGCTGGTGAATGATGCCCACGCCTGGGGGTCAGATGGCAGGTCGGCCAGGCCGGAACGCTGCTCGGCGACCCGGGCCCATACGTCGCCCTGCTCGTTGAAGTCGAGTCCCGCGGCGCGCATGAGTGTGGTGCACAGCACGAGGGAGTGTTCCCGCCGGTCGGCGGGGTCGCCGCGGAGGAAAGTAAGCAGGTGGCGGCTGTCGTGGTGGAACAGCGTATGCGCGGTGTCCATGCTGCAGGGGCCACCGAAGGCATGCACCTCTGGTTCGTAGATGTCGGCGGTCCAGCGGACCCCGTCGGTGAGCAGTAGGCGGAAGGGGTCGGGGTTCGGCTCGTCGCGACTGTCCGCATCCGTGATCAGGTAGCGGAGGCGCCAGGCGCCTTTGCGGATGAAAAACCAGGCGGTGATGAGGCCGTCGGCCTCGGCGGCCGGCAGGACGCGGGCAAGGTGATCGACGGCCTGCCGCTCACGCTGACGACGGTCCGAGCCGGGCCAGGCGATGTTCACCTGCCTCCAGGGCGTCTCGTCCATGTCGTTCCTTTCGGTCAGCAGAGCAGGAGACAGGCGTCCCACGAGGTCCCGGTCCCGGCTGCGGCCAGGTCCGCGCCGACCGAACCGTCCAGGAACCCGAAGGGCTCGTTGACCGCGGCGGTGGCCTGCCGGTGCAGGAGCACCAGCGGCCTGATCGGGATCGGAGTGAGCGCGTCGGCGACGATCCGGCGTCCGGCGGTGAGGAGCCCGGCGGTGCCGTGGCACAAACCACGGTCGACAAGGCGGCCGAGCTGCGTCGCGTCGGCGATGCAGGCAGCAAAGGCGGTCTCGGCGTTGTGCTGGCGGGCGGTGTCGCCCAGAGCGCGGGCGGCGAGCTGCTGGGCACGGGAGATACCGGGGGTGCCGTAACACCACGACGGCCGCAGCGGGCCGGCCTGGACGGGCTCACCGTGCTCGAACTCGGTGAGCGTGACGGTCTGCGGCCACCACGCGGCGCCCTGCCGGGTGCGCCGCTGCCAGTCGTCTAACCATCCGATGATCCGCGTGATCGCCTCCGTGTGGCCGTCGACGCGGACGCCGTCGAGGTGCGCGAGGGCCAGGAGCGCGAGCGGGCCGGTGATGCCATGGGCGATCCCGTGGTTGCCGTGCCCGCCTGGGACGGTCTGGCCGCGGTTCGGGCCATGCGGGCACCACCAGCCGGGCAGGCCGGCGATCGGTTCGGTGAGGCGGACCAGGTAGGTGAGAACGTCGCGTAGCAGATCGAGATCCCCGATGCGGCGCAGGGCGACACCGAGTCCGGTCAGCCCGCGGATCAGGTCGTACTCGGCGTACGGCGGGCGCTGGTGATCGTCGATGCGCCGGTGGGCTGCATCGAGACGACGGCGGGTCAGCGTGGCGGTCCCTGCTGCGGCGGTCGCGGTCGCTCGCGCGAGGCCGGGCCGGTCGGTGCCGGCGAGAACGAATGCGAGGGCGGGAACGCCGTAGTAGAGACTGGCAGACTCGGCGACGCTGACACCGCCGGCGACGGCATGCTCCAGCGCCGCGTACACCGCCGGCCAGTCGCCGATCTCCAGATGGAGAAGAGCGACGCCGGCCGCGCCCTCGGCTAGAGACTGTCCCTCCGTCACGATGGCCTCCCGGCCAGGGTGGTCTGGGCGATGGCGCGGGCCAGGCGCAGACAGTGGCGCTCGGAGGTGAGATCGGGACCGATCATCCGGGCGTGGTGCAGGTGCAGCAGGTCGGCCAGCACCTGGTCCAGGTCAAGACCGTCTCGGACGGCGAGAGTCCGATAGGTGGCCAGCGCCGCGGTCAGAGCCTCGTCTCCGTAGAGCAGGCGCGCCCCGGCGATCTCGGCGGGCTCCAGACGTGGTCCGCCTCCGTGAGGCGCGTGGTCGACGAGCCAGCGCGCACCGTCATCGGTGAACCCGTCAGCAGTGACGATCATCCCTGCTGCGGTGGCGGCCCGCCGATCCCGGGACAACCAGGCAAGGGTGGCGCGGGAGTCGGCGGCGAACACCGCCTCGGCCGCGGCGAGGGTCGGGCCGCCTCCCCAACGGGTCTCCGGCCGGTAGGTGGCCAGGGTGTAGTCGGCCAGCAGTCCGTCATCGTGCAGCTGCTCCGCCCAGCCGGCGAGGTCGTGGGCGACGTCGGCGAACCGGACGGTGCCCCGCAGCGGGATACGCAGCCGCAGGTGGGGTTCGGGCTGCGGGTAGCGCAGGAACCACCAACCTGCGGGCAGACCAGGAAACTCAGACAGGCGGGTAAGGACGTGATCGGCGTGTCCGACCAGGCGGGCGTCCAACCAGCGCGACCGGCCGGGCCAGTGGGCAGGAACGCTGACAGGACGGGCCCGACGGACGGCCAGGCGATGGGCTGGCGGGGTGCGAGTGAGGGTGAGCAGGAGTTCGGCGGGCCTGCCATCGATCCACCCTGAGGGCCCGTCCGTCTCGGTGAGGACAGCGCGTCCGTGCCGGTCGAGGTGGCTACGCAGGACCGCGAGATGAGCGGGCTCGTCCAGGTCGAGACGTAGCCGTACGTCCTCGCCGCCGATCAGCACCTCCCGTGGCAGCCGGCGGCGTTCGTGGTGCTGGTGCCAGGCGGCCCGCCACTGCGGCCACGTCGCGGTGCGGGCGGGTAACGCCTCGGCGGGGACGGTCCAGCGGGCCGGGTGCAGGATCGATCGGCCCCGGCGGACCCGCGGAAGGAACGGCAACGTGCGGGCGTGCCCCCAGTCGAACCGGGCGCACGGCGCCGTCCAGGCCGTCCAGATCTCGGTGAGGAACCGGACGAGTGGCTGCTGGTGGGTAGCCAGGAGCACGCAGTTGAACAGCAGCGGCTCGACCGGTCGACCAGTGAGGCGAGACACCAACCAGAGCCGCTGCCCATCGGCGGCCACCGCCAGGTCGTCCACCGTGCACACCGGGTCGAGATGGAGGTCGCCGACGGGCAGTACCGGGAGGAGCTCGGGTGTGCGGGCGACGGTGGCCAGCCTGGGATCGAGCGGAGGTCCGGACAGCTGTACGGCGTCCGCGCCGGGTAGGGCAGTCGGCAGGCTGGTGTAGATGCCGCGGAACTGGTCCAGCTCGGCGGGGGTGAGTAGGTGCAGGAATCGGCCACCTGCCACGCCGGCGTGGCGGGCTCCACTGACGACCGTCAGGGTGAACGCGCCGCGGTCGAGGTCCTGAAGCGTTCCTGCGGCGAGAGTGAACCGCAGTTCGGTGTGCGGGATCGGCGGCCGGTCGTCCTCGCTGCGAAGCTGCCCGATCAGCTCGTCGTCCAGGACCACCTCGGCGCATCCGTCCAGGGCAGAGCGCTGGGCGAGCGTCGCGAGCAGAGCATCCCGGGCCGTGAACGTCGCCGCCTCACGGCGCCGCGAGCCCCGGTAACCGGCCGGGAACCCGAGAATGCCCACGACCTCCCGCAGCGGCACAGCAGCGCCCGGCCCCCACCGCTCACTGAACGCGGAATGATAGGCGGCCCAGCCAGGCAGGCGTGGTGCAACTGCGACGAGCGCCGCGGCGGCTTCCTGCGCCTCGCGGACTACCACGGGCGGCAGCGTCACCGAGCAGTCAACCCGCAGATCGACCGCGCTCCGTTCACCCGGGGTGGGGAGAGCGATGTGGCGGGCCAAGTGCGCAGCCGCGGAACCCGTCAACCTGATCGAGGCAAGATCTTGTAGGAACTATTGAGCTGGTTGTTCTGTGGTGGTGCCTGGCTGGTTNGGGGTCTGTTCGGGTGGGTTGATCCAGGCTGGTGTCGGCAGCGGTGGTGGTGCTGGTGGGCGGCGGACGAACCGGTCTGGTCGGGTGGCGTAGGCGGCGGCGAGGACCTCGGCGCGGGCGGCCTGAACGGTCTCGGCCTGGCCGTGGTGGACGGTCGCGGGAGTGAGCAGGCCGATCCCGGAGTGCCG
>NZ_KB891129.1 GCF_000373365.1 Parafrankia discariae | reverse complement strand
GCAACACCCGCTGTCCGGCCCCGGGGTGCGTCTACCCGCCCCCGGGGCCCGACCCCCGCACCGCCGCACACCACCCATTCCCCGGCCGCCCCGTACCCCTACCTGCCTGGAGATCAGGATGAGCAGCCCTGCCCCGACCCCGCCCGCACCTGCCGACGCCGCCGCCAGCCCTCGCCTTGCACCGTTCGGGCTGCGCCACCTGGTCGCCCAGTACCTGCTCGACCACCCCTCGGACTCCCATACGCCGACGGCCGTGGCGAACGCCCTGGCACGCAGCGGCGGCGCGGTCGGGAACGCGCTGGACCGCCTGGCCGCAGCAGGCCAGGCGACCCTCACGTGTGCCAAGCCCCTGCGGTACACGGCCAGCCCGACCACGAAGGACGCGCTGACCGGGCGTGTCGGCACCCTGCCCGTGGCGAAGCCCCGCCCGGCCCCGGCACCGGCACCGCCCCCGGCGGTGGCGAAGCCCCGGCCGGCCCTTCCGCCCACGACGCCGGACGGGGGGATCATCCGCCCGTCGGGGCAGGTGTACCGGCCCCGGAAGCTGGCCGACCTGCCCGACGTCGACGTCCTGCGCAAGCTCCGCGCCGCCGAAGTACCGGTCCTGCTCTACGGCCCGCCCGGCACGGGCAAGACTTCCGTGATCGAAGCCGCCTTCGGCGACGACTTGATCACGATCGCGGGGGACGGGGACACCCAGGTCGGGGACCTGATTGGGGAGTACACCCAGACCCCCGACGGCAGATACCAGTTCGTTTACGGGCCGCTGATCACCGCCATGCAGGAAGGCAAGGCCCTGTTGATCGACGACGCGACGTTGATCAGCCCGGCGGTCCTCGCGGTGGTCTATCCCGCGATGGACGGCCGGAAAAGGATCATTGTGAAGGCGCACAAGGGCGAGACGATCGAAGCCGCCCCCGGCTTCTACATCATCGCCGGGCACAACCCGGGCGTGCACGGGGCGATCCTCACCGAGGCGCTGTCGAGCAGGTTCTCCGTGCAGGTCGAAGTGTCGACCGATTTCGATCTGGCCACCCGACTCAAGATCGACAGGCGGGCGGTGACCGTNGCGCGGAACCTGCACCGGCGCCGCGAGTCCGGGGACATCGGCTGGTCACCCCANCTCCGCGAACTGATCGCCTTCCAGCGGATCGCGGACGTGTTGGGCATCGCCGCCGCCGCCGCGAACCTGATCGGGATCGCCCCGTTCGAGGACCGGCCCGTGGTCACGGACACCGTCGAGAAGGCGTTCGGGGCGAAGCTCACCCCCCTCGCCCTGGGCACGCAGATCTAACCCAACCCCCACCCCTCCCTTCCCTGCCACCCCATGACGTGCGGCGGGTGGGCGAAGCCTGCCCACCCGCCGCCCCGCCGAGGAGTCCCGCGATGCCCGCCGAGCACATCCACACCGACCCGACCATCCCCGCCCCCGCCCCCGAGGGGGAGTGGCTACGGATCTCCGCCGCCATGACCCGCGACATCGCCGCCATCTCTGGGCGCAAGGACCTGGTCGTGACCTGCGCCCCGGGTGCCGGGCGGGGTGCCCCGGGGGTGCACATCCCCGCCCTCGGGGTGATCGAAATCGACGCGGCNAGCCTGCCCGCCGGCATCGANCCGACCACGGTGGAGGGCACCGCGTGGGACGCGACGCGCTACCCGGCCCTGTGGGGGGTGCTCACGCATGAAGGNGCNCANGCCGCCCACACCCGCTGGCCCACCCCNACCGCGATCAACACCGCCGCCGGGCGGGCCGCGATGCTCCTCGAGGAAGCCCGGATCGAAGCCGCCCAGATCGGACGGCGAGCAGGAGACCGGCACTACCTGCGCGCCAGCGCCACCACGCTCATCCTGCCGTCGTTCCTTCCCGACCCGGGCGGGCCGTCGGCGGCGCCGCCCGCGACCGTGCCGTCCCCGCCGGCCGGCCACCCCGTCCCGCCCGGGAGAGCACCGGCCCCGGCGGTGCCGATGACCCGCACCGCCGCCGCCCGTGCCGCCGCCCTGCTGCTGGCCAGGGCCGACGCGGGCATCCTCGGCCCGCACGAAGCGGCCCCGGTGGANGCGATCTGCGAGGACATCCTCGGTGCCGGTGACCTCGCCGAGCTGCGCCGGATCTGGCACGCCGCGCAGGACACCGCCGATGACGACATCGCCACGATGCTCCGCCTCGGCGAGCAGTGGGCCGACATCGTCGGCGACGACGAGGAGGAGAAGAAGGACGGCGCGCCGATCATGCCCGCCGGNCCCGGGGTGGGCACACCACTCGGGGAAGCGATCGCCGCGACACTCGACGCGATCACCGCCGACCCTGCCGGGCACGCCATGACCGGAGAGACCCTCACCGCCGGCACCCGCCCCCCGAAAGCCACCGAACGAGCCGCAGCGGGAACGCTGGCCCGTGCCCTGCGCCGCGCCGCCGTCCCCGGGCGGGCCCCGGTCACCCTCACCTCCCCCACCCCACCCGGAAGGCTGCGGATGCGTGGCGCGTTGGCCGCTGACGCGCAACGCGCCGCCGGTGCCCTCCCGACCGCCCGGCCCTTCACCCGCACCCTCCACAAGAAGNTCCCGAACCCGCCNCTNCGCCTGGGCNTCGCNGTNGACGTCTCCGGCTCCATGCGCAAGTTCGCCAAGCCCGCCGCCTCCGCCGCGTGGATCACCGCCACGGCCGCCGCCGCCGTCCCCNNCACCCACACCCAAACAGTGATCTTCGGACAGCANGTCCGGCCCCTCACCCACCCCGGGGCCGCCCCGCAGAAGGTNACCGAGTTCGANGCNGACGACGGCACCGAGGTCTTCACCCANGCGNTCGACCTCCTCACCGCCAACCTCGGCCTNGACCATCCCGGCNGCGCCACCCGCCTNCTCGTCGTCATCTCCGACGCGGAATTCCTNACCTCCGAGAAGNANCAGGGCGAGATCAGACTGCGCCGGCTCGCCGCGANTGGCTGCCACCTGCTGTGGATCACCCGCTACGAGAAGGACNTNCCGATCCCACCNGCCCNCGNNNTCACCCTCGGCACCCCCGCCGACACCGCTAACGCGATCGCCAGCGCGGCCCTACGCGCCCTGCGCCCGGCCTAACCCGACCCCGGACGCGGCCCCCCNCCCCCGCCGACACCGCTAACGCGATCGCCAGCGCGGCCCTACGCGCCCTGCGCCCGGCCTAACCCGACCCCGGACGCGGCCCCCCACCAGCCCCCCTCGGGGGGCCGCGCCCGGACCGGGCCGCACCCGCCCTATCCCACACCGCCCCGACCAGGAGGCCTGCGCAGCCTCCGCTGACACCAGCCCCCGGCCTGGGGCCGGCCAGCAGCCCCCTTGTGCCCCGGGCCGCCCACCCCCCGCGACCCACCGTTGAAGGAGCATCGATGAACCAGCCCGCCGCACACCAGCCCGCCGCACACCAGCGCGCCGATCACGAGACGCCCGCCGCCGAGCAGACACCGCCACCCCCGCAGCCCTTCGAGGACAGGGAACCCCTCGGCGTCGTCATGGCGGTCGAGCTGAACACCGGTGACCTCTACCGCCACACCGACCCCGTCCAGCGGGCCCGTGACCGGGCCAGGCACGGCTCGGACCTGTGGATCGTCACCATCCCCTTCGACACCGACGCGCTCGACCGCGACGAGGATCCCGACCTGCACGCCTGCCCGGCCAGGCATCCCCACCGCAGCGAACCGCAGTACTTCCTCACCTGCGACGAAGACGTGGACCGCGTCGCTGTCCTACACCACGAAACCTTCGGATATGTCGCGCGTGGCTACAAGCTCCTCCGGGTCTACCGCCTGCCGCAGCACACGGTCCGGGTACGGGTCTTCCGCATCTACGACCATCACGAAGACCACCAGCACACCTCCTCGGCCACCGTGGACATCCTCACCCCCGCGGGCTGGAGTCCGCTCCTCACCGAGCCGGCGGAGCGCTGGCGGCCCGAGGGGCGCACCTCCATCACCGACGAGACCACGTTCACGCCGGTCGCCGCACGGCTGATCGCCGACGCCTGCCGCATCCTCGCCCCCCAGACACCCCCACCCGCCCCGTTCCCCCCGGCCGGCAACGGGAACCCGCCTCTCCTCTCAGGCGGCGATGACAGTGCCGGGCGCCGTCCCCGCGCCCGCACCTCCCGTTTCCCGATCTGGCGGAGACGGCCGGGGAAATAACACCGGAGAGAAGGGCCACCCGGGGCATTCCTCGAGCGGCCATCCCCCCCATGCCCGTGTGTCGGGTGCTGGTTCACCGCACCGGATTTCCGGGTGCCACGCGCGCCGTCATCGACAGGCACACAGGCCTCACCACCCTTTTCCTACCGCCGGGCCGGTGCTCGCGCTCCGCACCCACGACTGTCAGCAAAGGGAGATCGCAATGACGACACCACCCCCGATCGGCAACGTCGAGACCATCCTTCTCCACGACGGCGTCCTGATGATCGACCGGGCCGCCGCCCGCCCGGCGGAGCACGACCACGGCGTGGAAACCCTCGCGGGCCTTTCGACCGCTGACGGGCACGACGCCGGCCGCCTGGTCCTGCTCCACCCGAGACGGATCCTGATGCGGATCGACGCGGACAAGACACCCCACCGGCTGACCCCGGCCGACTATCAGCAGGTCGCCATGTGCTTCCCCGCACCCCGGTTCCAGGTCGCTATCGAAGGGCTGGGTGACTACCAGATCCGTGACCACGCCACGCCCTCCCCGCCTGCCACCTACACCGCCTGCACGGCCTACTACGGCAGCCCCCGGCAGGCCTGGCAGCAGGCGCAGGCCGACTGCACCCGGCTGAACTCCGGCGACCTGACCCCGGACCCGGCCTGGTACCCGCCCCCCACCCGCCCAGCACCCACCCCCACATGGAGGCGGTTCCGGTGGCGCCGACCAGCCTGCCCGCTCTCTACCCCGCCGACCGAACACCCGGCACCCGAACACCCGCTTCGGTCCCGACGCACCGTGTGACACCGACGGTCACGGGACCCGGGCCGCCATCACCGCACCTCCGCCACGCCGACCCCTGCCGGGTCCGCAGGCAGGCGGGTCATAAAGCCAGCGGTACTAGCACCGACACGTAGTGGGAACCTGAAGCGGCGCCCTTCCGGCAAGTGTTCTCGATACGCATTCGAACAGCTGAAGGGAAAGTCTCCGCAGCAGGATAAAAATCCTCGAACGCGAACTTTCTGTGTTCCTGACATGTGATGCTGAATTGTTTACCGCGTCGGTATAACGAGCTACGATTCCACCGCGCACCGCTATCCGACATTCGGTCCGATATGCGCGGCGCATATTCCGATAGCCCCCGTCGTGCGCCGGGGTACCGGAAAACCATCACCCACCGTGAAACGGAGTTTCCCGATGCATGTTTCCGATGTCACCAGCCGTGTCCTGGTCCAGCTTCGCGACGCCGGGGACTATCCCGACAACCCGTTCCTCAACGCGGCCGATCTGGTCCCGTTCTTCCCGGATGGGTGCCCGGAGGCGGCGCCCACGGACTGGCCGCTCGACACGGTCGACTACGAGGCGCCTCACGCGAGCACGATCTGCCCCGACTGCGTCGCGTCGTGGCGCGCCGACCACCTGGTGTCCCAGCCGCGCACGGTCCCGGCCGGCACACCGCTGAGCATGCATTTCCCGTGGGCCGCGCCCCGGCCGGCGCCCGCCACCCCCGAGGGAGCCTCCCGCCCCACTGACACCGACCCACAGCCGGCCGGCACGTCCGCCTGACCCTGCGCCGCCCCCCAGGTGGTGCGTCCGAACGCCGGGCGCACCACCGGCGGGCACCCAGCCCCCGCCTGTTCCGCATCCTCGTGAAAGGTCCCGTGCATGCCTGTCCCGCCCGGGGAACGCCGCGCCCGCGCCGCGCTGACCCTGCTTCCCCCCGACCGCAACCGCGACACCGCCGTGCACACCGGCGGCGCCGAGGCCGTGTGGCGGACCCTGCCCACCAGGCCGGACATCGACCCCGACGGGCTGCTCGCCGCCCACACCGCCGAGGGCTGGCGCCTGCTCTGCCCCGGCGACGAGGAATGTGGCTATGAAGGTGGGAGTGGGGACCGTTCGTCGGTGGGAGTGGGGGCCAGCTGTTCAGGCGGGTTGGGTCGTGTCGGTGGGAGTGGGGACCGGGGTGGGTGGGCGGCCGTTCGGGCTGGTGCGGGCGCGGGTGTGGGCGAGGCGGTAGGACTGGGTGCCGGTCTCGATGATCGTGCCGTCGAAGGTGAGGCGGTCGACGATCGCGGAGCAGAGGCGGGGGTCGGTGAAGGTTTTGGTCCAGCCGCCGAAGCTTTCATTCGAGGCGATTGCGACGCTGTTC
>NZ_KB891128.1:7608-9734 GCF_000373365.1 Parafrankia discariae | reverse complement strand
GAGCCGGTGGCGATCGTGGGGATGGCGTGTCGCTATCCGGGTGGGGTCTCCTCTCCCGAGGAGTTGTGGGAGCTGGTCGCGTCGGGTGGTGACGGGATCGGGCGTTTCCCGGCGGACCGGGGTTGGGACCTGGAGGGTCTTTACGATCCCGACCCGGATCATCCGGGGACGTCGTACACGCGCGACGGTGGGTTCCTCTACGACGCCGCTGACTTCGATCCGGGCCTGTTCGGGATCAGCCCGCGGGAGGCGCTCGCCACGGACCCACAGCAGCGGCTGCTGCTGGAGGCGTCGTGGGAGGCGTTCGAACGGGCCGGCATCGACCCGACGGGGCTGCGCGGTTCGCGGACCGGGGTGTTCGCGGGCCTGATGTACCACGACTACGCGGCGCGGCTGCTCGCCGTCCCGGACGAGGTGGAGGGCTACCTCGGGACGGGCAACTCCGGCAGCGTCGCCTCGGGCCGGGTGTCGTACACGTTCGGTCTCGAGGGCCCGGCGGTCACGGTGGACACGGCGTGTTCGTCGTCGCTGGTCGCTTTGCACCTGGCGGTGCAGGCGCTGCGGTCCGGTGAGTGCGACATGGCGCTGGCCGGCGGGGCGACCGTGATGGCCACGCCCGGAACCTTCACCGGTTTCTCCCGGCAGCGCGGGCTGGCTGAGGACGGCCGCTGCAAGTCCTTCGCCTCGGCCGCGGACGGGGTGGGCTGGGGTGAGGGTGTCGGGATGCTGCTCGTCGAGCGGCTCTCGGACGCCCGGCGCAACGGCCATCCGGTGTTGGCCGTGGTGCGCGGCAGCGCGGTGAACCAGGACGGGGCGTCGAACGGGCTGACGGCGCCGAACGGTCCGTCGCAGCAGCGGGTGATCCGGCAGGCGCTGGCCAGCGCCCGGCTGGGTACCACTGACGTGGATGTCGTCGAGGGTCACGGGACCGGGACGACATTGGGCGACCCGATCGAGGCGCAGGCGCTGATCGCGACCTACGGCCAGGGCCGGCCCGCCGACCAGCCGCTGTGGCTCGGGTCGGTCAAGTCGAACATCGGTCACACGCAGGCCGCTGCCGGTGTGGCGGGTGTGATCAAGATGGTGGAGGCGATGCGGCACGGGGTGCTGCCCCCGACGCTGCACGTGGATGAGCCGTCGTCGCGGGTGGACTGGGCTGCCGGTGCGGTGGAGCTGCTGACCGAGGCCCGGCCGTGGGCGGTAGGTGCGGATCGGCCGCGGCGGGCGGCGGTCTCCTCGTTCGGGATCAGCGGCACCAACGCCCATGTGATCATCGAAGCCCCGGCCACCCCTGACCCGGCATTCACCGAGCGCGACCCGGACACGTCCGACCCGGCGGGGCCGAGCGGCGCGGCGGTGCGGCTGCCGGTGGTTCCGGTGGTGTTCTCGGCGGCGGAGCCGGCCGCCCTGACCGCCCAGGCAGGCCGTCTCCGGTCGGTGTCCGACGTGCGCCCGGTCGATGTGGGCTGGTCGCTGACCGGGCGGGCCAGGCTCGCGCATCGCGCGATCGTGCTGGCCCCGGATGCCGCCGGCCTGTCCACGGCCCTGGCCGCGCTCGCGGCCGACGAGGACGCGCCCGGCACGGCGCGGGGCGTCGCGCGCGGCGGCCGGTTGGGTGTGGTGTTCACCGGTCAGGGTGCGCAGCGGTTGGGGATGGGCCGGGAGCTGGCCGAGGTGTTCCCGGTGTTCGCCGCGGCGTTCGGCGAGGTGTGCGATCTGTTGGACAAGCATCTGGACCGGCCGTTGCGTTCCGTCATCAACGGTGAGGATGACCCGGCGTTGCTGGATCAGACCGGGTATGCGCAGCCGGCGTTGTTCGCGGTCGAGGTCGCGCTGCTGGCGCTGGTGCGGTCGTGGGGTGTGGACCCGGAGGTGGTGGCCGGTCATTCGATCGGGGAGGTCACCGCCGCGTATGCGGCGGGTGTTCTGGATCTGGCGGANGCGGCNGNGCTGGTGGCGGCCCGGGGCCGGTTGATGCAGGCGCTGCCGGCGGGTGGCGGGATGCTCGCGGTCGCGGCGGCGGAGGCCGCGGTGCTCGCCGCGCTCGCGGCGGCGGAGCTGACCTTGGACGTCGCCGCGGTGAACGGGCCGCTGTCGACGGTGCTGTCGGGCCCGGTTGACCTGCT
>NZ_KB891128.1:0-5658 GCF_000373365.1 Parafrankia discariae | reverse complement strand
CGGGATGCTGCTCGTCGAGCGGCTCTCCGACGCCCGCCGTAACGGCCACCCGATTCTCGCGGTGGTGCGGGGCAGTGCGGTGAACCAGGACGGGGCGTCGAACGGTCTGACGGCGCCGAACGGCCCGTCGCAGCAGCGGGCGATCCGCCAGGCGCTGGCCAGTGCCCGCCTCGGTACCGGCGATGTGGATGTTGTCGAAGCGCATGGGACCGGTACCACTCTCGGTGATCCGATCGAGGCGCAGGCGCTGATCGCGACCTACGGCCAGGGCCGGCCGGAGGGTCGGCCCCTGTGGTTGGGGTCGGTCAAGTCGAACATCGGTCACACGCAGGCCGCTGCCGGTGTGGCGGGTGTGATCAAGATGGTGGAGGCGATGCGGCACGGGGTGCTGCCCCCGACGTTGCACGTGGATGAGCCGTCGTCGCGGGTGGACTGGGCTGCCGGTGCGGTGGAGCTGCTGACCGAGGCCCGGCCGTGGGTGGCGGGTGCGGATCGGCCGCGGCGGGCGGCGGTCTCCTCGTTCGGGATCAGCGGTACGAACGCCCACGTCATCCTCGAAGCGGCCCCCGTCGCCGACCCGGCCACGACGAACCCGGCACCGTACCCGGCTGGACGGGACACCGCCAGGCCGGACACCACCGGGCCGAATCAGGTCGGAGTTCCCGCGCGGCCGGGGCCGGCGGTTGATCTGCCGGTGGTTCCGCTGGCGCTGACCGCCCAGACCGACGCGGCACTGCGCGAGGTCGCGAGCCGCCTACGCGGACGGCTCGGCGACATCACGGAACTGGCGGCCGTCGGACGGTCACTGGCCACGCGCGAGGTTCTGCCGCACCGCGCTGTGCTCCTTCCGGCCGGCCCGGACGGCCTGTCGACGGCGCTGGCCGGGATGGCGGCCGACGCGGACGTGCCGGGCGTGCTGCGAGGTGTGGCGCGCGGCGGCCGGTTGGGTGTGGTGTTCACCGGTCAGGGTGCGCAGCGGTTGGGGATGGGCCGGGGGCTGGCCGCGCTGTTCCCGGTGTTCGCGGCCGCGTTCGGCGAGGTGTGCGAGCTGCTGGACAAGCATCTGGACCGGCCGTTGCGTTCCGTCATCGACGCCGAGCCCGAGCTGCTGGACCGGACGGGGTATGCGCAGCCGGCGTTGTTCGCGGTCGAGGTGGCGTTGCTGGCGCTGGTGCGGTCGTGGGGTGTGGACCCGGAGGTGGTGGCCGGTCATTCGATCGGGGAGGTCACCGCGGCGTATGCGGCGGGGGTTCTCGATCTCGCGGACGCTGCCGCGCTGGTGGCGGCGCGGGGTCGGTTGATGCAGGCGCTGCCCGCCGGGGGCGGGATGCTCGCGGTGGCCGCGGCGGAGGCCGACGTCCTCGCCGCTCTCGCGGCGGCGGAGCTGGCGCTGGACGTCGCCGCGGTGAACGGGCCGGCATCGGCCGTGCTCTCCGGCCCGATCGAGATGCTGGAGCGGGCCGTGGTGCTGGCCGGGGAGCGGGGTTGGCGCAGCAGCCGGCTGGCGGTCAGTCACGCGTTCCATTCGGTGTTGATGGAGCCGATGCTGGCCGAGTTCGGCGTCGTGTTGGACGGGCTGGTGCTGCGGGAGCCGGACCGGACGGTCGTGTCCACGGTCAGCGGCGCGCCGGTCGAGGCCGGCCAGTGGACGGACCCGGGCTACTGGGTCGAGCAGGTCCGCCGTCCGGTCAGGTTCGCTGCCGCCGTCGCCGCGATGGCCGGCCAGGGAGTGACCCGCATCCTCGAACTCGGCCCCGACGCGATCCTCACCGCCATGATCGAAAGCGTGGTGCACGGCCTGCCCGGCGCGGCCGAGCCGCTGGCCGTCCCCGCGCTGCGCCGGGACCGGGACGAGGCCGCCACCCTGCTCTCCGCCGTCGGCCGGCTGTTCGTCGACGGCGCCGACGTCGACTGGGCCGCCGTGCTCGCCGGCACCGGGACGGCTCGCGTGGAGCTGCCGACCTATCCCTTCCAGCACCGCAGGTTCTGGCCGCGGGCACGGGCGGCGCCTGCCGGGGACGCGGCCGGGCTCGGGCTGAAC
This sequence comes from Parafrankia discariae, assembly GCF_000373365.1. NCBI lineage: Bacteria > Bacillati > Actinomycetota > Actinomycetes > Frankiales > Frankiaceae > Parafrankia > Parafrankia discariae. Next base: position 3,617 of record NZ_KB891128.1, on the reverse strand, counting down.
GCCACCGGGCATCCGGTGCTCGGTGCGGCGGTCGCACTGCCCGAATCATCGGCGGTCATGCTTACCGGCTGGCTGTCCACGGCGACGCACCCGTGGCTGGCCGACCATGTGGTGTTCGGCAGCGTGGTCGTGCCGGGCATGGCCGTGCTCGACCTGGTGCTGGCGGCCGGGGAACGGGCCGGCGTGCCCGAGGTCGCCGAACTGCTGCTGCGCGCGCCGTTGGTGCTGCCCGAGGGCGGCGGCGCGCAGATCCGGGTCACCGTCGGGGAGCCGGCGCAGGACACCGGGCTCGGGCACCGCCCGGTCAGCGTGCACGCGCGGGTCGCGGACGACGGCCCCTGGGCCACCCACGCCACCGGCCTGCTGACCGCGGCGACCGGAGCCGGCGAGGCCGGCGGGACCGGTGCGGCGGACCTGATCGTCTGGCCGCCGCGGGACGTCCAGGATGTCGACCTGGCCGAGGCGTACCGGGCGTCGGCCGCGTCCGGGCTGGAGTACGGACCGGCCTTCCAGGGACTGCGGCGGCTCTGGCGGCGCGGCGGCGAGGTCTTCGCCGAGCTGCGGATGGACGCTCCGGCCGACGGCGATCGGTACGGCCTGCACCCGGCGCTGCTCGACAGCGCCCTGCACGCCCTCGCGCCCAGCGGACTGCTCGCCGCACCGGCCGCCGGGGTCGACGGCGGTGCGGACCACGGGACGGGCGCCGCGCGGCTGCCGTTCGCGTTCACCGGGGTGCGGCTGCGGGCCACCGGCGAGGCGGCCCTGCGGGTCCGGCTGACGGCGGTCGGCGCCGACACGGTGCGCCTCGACCTCGCCGACGAGTCGGGGCTGCCCGTCGGACGCGTCGAGAGCCTGACCGTGCGCCCGGCGGACCCCGAACAGCTCTCGCTCCCCGGCGACGACCCGGCGGCGCTGTACGAGGTGGCCTGGCAGCCCGATCAGTCCGTCGTGCTGGCGGACGGGGACGAACCGGGCTGGTCCCAGCCGGGCTGGTCGCGAACTGTGCTCGGTGACCCGCTTCCCGGCGGTCCGACCGTGCCCTCGGTGGTGATCCTGGACTGCACGGCGGCCCTGCCGGTCGACGCCGCGTCCATCCGCGCCGCGACCGCCGCCGCGCTGGCGACGCTGCAGAGCTGGCTGACCGATCCCCGCTGGGATGACGCCCGGCTGGTGGTCCTCACCCGCGGGGCCGTCGCGACCGGCGACCACGCCGCTGAACCCGGCGTGCCCGACCTGGCCGCCGAACCCGGTGTGCCGGCCCTGCCCGGTCTGGCCGGCGCGGCGATCTGGGGTCTGGTCCGCACAGCCCAGGCGGAGAATCCGGACCGGATCCACCTGGTGGACGCCGACACCGACGCCGACATCGGCATCGACGCCGACGCCAGCACCAGCGAGGGCAAGGCGCTGCCGCTGGCCGCGATCGTCGCCGCCGGCCACTCGCAGTGCGCGGTCCGTGGCGCCGTCGTGCTGATCCCCAGGCTGGTCAAGGCCGCTCCGGCGCCGGTTCCCGCCGCTGAACCCGCTGCCGATCCCGGCACCGGTCCGATCCCGGACGGCCAGCCGTTCGGGGACGGCACCGTCGTGCTCACCGGTGCCACCGGCGCGCTGGGCACGCTGCTCGCCCGGCATCTCGTCGACCGGCACGGTGTGCGGGAGCTGCTGCTGCTCAGCCGGCGCGGCCGCACCGCCCCGGGCGGGCCCGAGCTCGTCGACGAGCTCACCGCGGCCGGGGCGCGGGTGCGGCTCGAGGCCTGCGACCTCGCCGACCCGGCGGCGGTCCGCGCGGTGCTGGCGGACCAGCCCGTCACCGCGATCGTGCACGCCGCGGGCAGCACCGACGACGCCGTGCTCACGTCGCTGACCGCCGCGCGGCTCGACGCCGTGCTGCGGGCCAAGGTCGACGCCGTCCTCAACCTGCACGAGGCGAGCGCCGGGAACGACCTGACGGCCTTCGTCCTGTTCTCCTCGATCGCCGGCCTGTTCGGCAACCCGGGCCAGGCCAGCTACGCCGCCGCCAACACCTTCCTGGACGCCTTCGCCGCCCACCGCCGCGCCGCCGGCCTCCCGGCGATCTCGCTGGCCTGGGGCCTGTGGGATGTCGACAGCGGCCTCGGCGAGGCGCTGAGCGCCGCGGACCGGACCAGGATGCGCCGCGGCGGTGTCGTGCCCCTGCCGGCCGGGCGGGCGCTGGACCTGTTCGACGCCGCCTGCGCCGCGGCCGGTGGCCCGGGCCGGGCCATGGCCGGTGGGCCGGCGCTGCTGGTGCCGGTCGGCCTCGACCTGCCCGCGCTGCGCCGGGCCGCCGCCGCCGGCCCGCTGCCGGCCATCCTCGCCGGGCTCGCCCCGCCCGCGGTGCGGTCGCCGCTCCCGGAGACGGTGCCAGGCGGCCCCGCGACCGGGCAGGGGGATCCGCGGGACCGCTCGCTGGCCCGGCAGCTGGCCACGCTCGCCCCGGCCGAGCAGACCCGGACCCTGGTGCTGCTCGTCCGCAACCAGACCGCCGCCGTGCTCGGCCACGCCGGCGCCGCCGAGGTGGCCGAGTCGCGGCGGTTCCAGGAGATGGGGCTCGACTCGCTGACCGCCGTCGAGCTGCGCAACCGGCTGACCGCGGCCACCGGTCTGCGCCTGCCGCCGACGCTCGTCTTCGACCACCCGACCCCGGCGGCCCTCGCCGAGCACCTGCGGTCCGCGCTCGCGCCGGACGCCGCCGCCGTCGACCGCGCGCTGCTGGACGACCTCGACCGGCTGGTGGAGAGCCTGGCCGGCCGGGACCTCGGTGCGGCCACCAGAACCCGGGTCGCGCTGCGGCTGTCCGCGCTGGCGGCCACCTGGACCAGCCACCCCGGCAACGGCCATGACGACGGGGCGGGCACCGGCGCTGGCACCGGCTCGAACGGCACCGCCGACGGCGCCGGCACGGACTCCCGGAACGGCACGACCGGGGACGACGACCTGACGGCCGCGAGCGACGAGGAGCTGTTCAACCTGCTCGACGACGAGCTGGACGCGACCTGAGGCGCCTGGGCTCCGCCCGTCCACCGACCACCCCCGCGACACCGTCGACCACCCCCGCACCACCGTTCGACGCCGAGGAGCAGGCGAACATGGATACCGAAGAGAAGCTGCGCGACTACCTCCGACGGGCCACCACCGATCTTCGGCAGGCCCGCCGCAGCCTCGTCGACATCCAGGAGAAGGCCCACGAGCCGATCGCGATCGTGGGGATGGCGTGCCGCTATCCGGGTGGGGTGGGTTCGCCCGAGGAGCTGTGGACGTTGGTCGCGTCGGGCCGGGACAGCATCGGTGGTTTCCCGGTGGATCGTGGGTGGGAGGTGTCGGGGGATTTCGCGCAGGCGGGTGGTTTTCTGTATGACGCGGCGGGTTTTGATGCGGGTTTNTTTGGGATTTCGCCGCGTGAGGCGTTGGCGATGGATCCGCAGCAGCGTTTGTTGTTGGAGGTGTGCTGGGAGGTTTTTGAGCGGGCGGGGTTGGATCCGTTGGGGTTGCGGGGGTCGCGGACGGGTGTGTTCGCGGGGTTGATGTATCACGATTANGGGTCGCGGTTGGTGGTGGTGCCGGAGGGTGTGGAGGGGTATTTGGCGACGGGTACGGCGGGG
>NZ_KB891127.1 GCF_000373365.1 Parafrankia discariae | reverse complement strand
GAGCCACGCCGCCTGCCGTCCTTGCAGTACACAATTTTGGTCTTGGTCGGGTGCAACCGCAACCCGACCTCGGTCATCCGGCTGGTAAGCGCGGCCAGCACCACGCGGGCCTCCCGTTCCGACGCGCAGTGCACAATCGCGTCGTCCGCATATCGTTCGAACTGCACACCCGGGAAATTCCGGGCCAGGAACAGATCGAACGCGTAATGCATGAACAGGTTGGCGAGCACGGGTGATATCGCCGACCCCTGCGGGGTCCCACGATCCCGCCTTTCCAGGGCCCCGTCGGGCAGCTGCAGCGGGGCGGAAAGCCACCGCCTCACATAGAGCAGCACCCATTTCTGGCCGGTGGTTATGTTGGCCTCGACCGCCCTGACCATAAGGTCCCACGGCACGCTGTCGAAGAATTCCTGGACATCGATATCAATGACCCAGTCCTTCTTCCAGCACCGTTGACGGCATCTGGCCACGGCATCCAGCGCGCCGCGCCGACGCCGGTACACCCGTAGGAGTCTCCATGAAAGATCGACTCCATACGGGCCTCCAGCGCCATCGCGGCCGCTGTCTGCGCCACCCGGTCGGCGACCGTGGGCACGCCGAGTACTCTCGTGCCCCCCGACGCCTTGGGTATCTCCACCGCCATCACCGGAGGCGGAAAGTAGGCCCCCGACGACATCCGGTTCCAAATCTTGTAAAGGTTGTTCCTCAGATCGGACTCGAACTCGGCCAGGGACTGCCCGTCCACCCCGGCGGCACCCTTGTTGGCCCTTACACGCCTGTACGCCTCCCACACCAGCTGCTTCGGTATCTGAAACGGTTTGCCTTCCGGACCTGACCTGCTCACACGTCTCCTCCCGGGAGGACCCCGGTTGCTCGCGCAGGCAAACTAATCGATGAGCCGGCCCCTTCGCATCCACCCCGATTACCGGGGCTTCCCCGCTACTACGAGCCGGTCCGCCAGCAGACGCCGCGACGGTACTCAACGCCTTACGGTTCCTGCCGCTTGACGTGCTCCCTCTCGCCCATCCGCCCCGCAGGGCGGGCGCGCAGTGTCGGCATCCGCCTTCCCATGTTCCACGTGAAAGCCGCAGACCAGGCTCGCGCCACCTCCATGCCGGGCACCACCTGGCCAGTACACGGGCTCCCGCCAGGCTCATCCTGAAGCAACCCCAAGCGCCCCAGTTTCGATGCCGTCTGATCTGGTTTCGACACTTCAACAGCGGTTCGTTTTCGCTCGCCTTCCTGGTCCCCACCTGACGCATCTCGTGCGCCTTTTCCTCATCGCTCACCACGACGGTCTTCAGCCAACGCAGCATGAGGTGGTTTGACGCCTCCCCCCGCAGGGCGACGCCGAAGGGCCACAAATCCTTCATCTTCCACGCAGCACCGCATCAAGCGAGATCCCCTACCTGTCGACCTCACTCTCCGCGCTCATGGCGCACTGGGGCTCCAGAATCCCGATTCGAGCGGTGACCTGCGCGTTTGCCCGCCGGACAGGGCCCACATCGGGCAGGCTGGATGGCCATGGTGTGGTCGCTGCTCTACGCCCTGACCGCAACACTCTCGGACTGATGCTGCTCCGAGTCCGCGGGGACACCGCGAAGGACGTAGAGCTCCTCGTCCTGCGACATCAGGTGGCGGTGTTACGACGGCAGGTGAACCGTCCGACGCTGGAACCGGCGGATCGGGTGATCCTCGCAGCCCTGTCCCGGCTGCTACCCCGAGCCCGCCGGGGTTCGTCCTTCGTCACCCCCGCCACCGTGCTGCGCTGGCACCGCGACCTCCTCGCACGCAAATGGACCTACCCACGCAAGAAACCCGGGCGGCCGCCGGTCCGCCGGGAGATCCGCGAGCTGGTCCTGCGCCTCGCGCAGGAGAACCCGATTTGGGGCCACCGCAGGATCCAAGGCGAACTCGTCGGGCTGGGCTACCCGGTCGGGGTCGGTCACCGTCTGGCGGATCCCGCGCCGCTCCGGTGTCGACCCCGCACCCCGCCGGGCCGACACCTCCTGGCGCACGTTCCTGTCCACGCAGGCCTCCGGCCTGCCGGCCTGCGACTTCTTCACCGTCGACACCGTGTTCCTCCAACGGATCCACGTGTTCTTCATCAGCGGCACCTGCGCACCGTCCTGGCCGAGTACGCGGCCCACGACNACGGACGACGACCCCACCGTGGCCGCGCCCTTCAGCCACCACGGCCCGACCACCCCGCCNCGGACCTGACCCAGGAACGGACCAAGCGCCAGCCCATCCTCGGCGGCCTGATCAACGAATACGAACGAGCCGCCTAAAACCCCAGGTCACCACCGGTGGCCGACTTCCGGCACCCCCCAGCTGATTGCGGGGCAGTTCCTTCAGAGGTTGATTACGATCTTTCCGTGGACGTGGCGTCCGGCCTGCAGCTCCACGGCTTCCCGGATCTGCTCGAGGGGGAAGGTGGCTGCGATCGGCACGGTGATCTCGCCGGCGACGATGGCGTCGGTGATCCGCTTCAGGTCTTCGGGCTGCGCATTGACGCCGCCGGTCGCACGCACGCCTCCGGGCGGGTTGGGGCCGGCGGCGACCGTGGAAATCCTCTCCGCGGGAACGTCGAGCGCGAGCGCTGCCTCGGCTGTCTCCGTGCCGAACAGGTCGGTCGCCGCGGTCACACCGTTGGGAGCCATCTCGCGCACCCGCTCCTCCAGGCCGGGACCGTAGACGACAGGTTCAGCGCCGAACTGCCGAAGGAAGTCGTGGGTGCCTTCGGAGGCAGTTCCGATCACTCGGGCACCGGCGAGCCTGGCGAGCTGGATGGCGAATACGCCGACACCGCCGGCGGCGCCTCCGATCAGGACGGTGTCGTCAGCCTTCACGTCGATCGCTGCGAGCGCCGCCGAGGCGGTCAGTCCGGCCACCGCGAGCGTGCTGGCGACCTCGTCGCTGATCTCCACTGGAGTGCGAAGGAGGGTATCCGTCCCGGCAGGGTCGACCACCAGGAAGTCGGCGGCGGCCCGGCCCGTCGCGGCTCCGTAGACGCGGTCGCCCACGGCGAAGCCGGAGACGCCTTCGCCTACCTCGTCCACGGTGCCGGCGAAGTCGGTGGCGAAGCCGGATGGCAGGGTGATGCCGAACTGCTGCGCCATCTCCGGCATCGAGGACAGGACCCAGTCCATGGGGTTGAGGCCGACGGCGGCCACCCTCACGCGCACCTCACCTGCTCCCGCGTGCGGCTCCGGGATCTCGCGCAGCTTCAGGACATCAGGTCCTCCGAATGTCTCGTACATGACGGCTCGGCTCATGGCGTGCCTCCGCACCTAGTGATGTGACTTGGTCCCATCACTGTACACGGTGACGGGACTGAGTCCCGTAGTCTGTGTTCATGGCCCGCTGGGAACCCAACGCATCGCAACGGCTCGCTGACGTCGCGCTGGAACTGTTCGCGGAGCGCGGTTACGAGAACACGACCGTGCTCGACATCGCGAAACGCGCCGGACTCGCCAAGAGCACCTTCTTCCGGCACTTCCAGGACAAGCGTGAGGTGCTCTTCGGCGAGGACGCGCTGACCGGGCGACTAGTCACCGCGATCGCGGCTGCGCCCACGGAAGCGGCCCCGCTCGAAGCGGTGGCATGCGGCCTCGACGCACTTGGACGGGACGTCTTCACGCCCGCCCGCCGTGCGTTCACCGTCCGCAGGCGAGCGGTGATCGACGCCAATCCTGATCTCCAGGAGCGCGAAGCCCTGAAGGGCGTGAGCCTCACCGCTTCGATGGCCCGGGCCATGGAGCACCGCGGTCTCCCCGACCTTGTCGCCCGAGCGACAGCAGAACTGGGGGCACTCGCCTTGAAGATCACCTACGAGCGGTGGAGCGACTTGGGCAACACCGATGAGTTCAGCGCTATTGCCCGACAGGCCCTCAGCGAGGTGCGAGCCGCCACTTTGACCGCCATAGGGCGCCAGGCCGCTCGGGGTGATCGCGACCTTTCGTAAGTACCTCACCGCGCTGCACCTTGGGACGTCCTCCCGTGGCGGTGACGATGACGAGACGCCGCGCCTGTGGCTGCGACTCGCTAGGCGGATCTTGCCATGGCGTGGGCGGTTTCGATCAAAACGTCATCGAGGGGGGTCGGCTTGAGGCCGAAGGTCCGTGCGGCCAGCGAGGTGTCCAGGACGGAGGGTCGCTGGTAGAGGTACTGCATCTCCGGAATCTCCGCCATGATCGGATCGGAGATGGCCAGGTTGTGCAGGTCCAGCGGTGACATGTTGACCAGGTAGGGGACGGGTGAGCCGGTCAGGTCGGCGAATCGCACCGCTATCTCGCGCACCGAGCCGTCGGAGATCGAGGGCACGTGCCAGGCCTGCCCCCAGGCCTGGTCGTTTCTGCTGACGGCGACGAGCATGCGGGCCACGTCGCCGGGGTAGGCCCAGCTGTGCGCCGCGTCCAGGTCTGCTGGGATGTGAACGGGATTTCCGGCCAGAACGGACGGCGCGACCATCAGGTTGAACATCGACACCGATCCGGGGCCGATGAAGTCGCCGGGTCGTACCTCGGCGAAACGGATCCGCCCCTGGCCGTGGGCGGTGATGGCGTCCTGCCACATCTGTGCCCGAACCCGGCCCTTGATGGTGGTCGGCACCATGGGAAGGTCCTCGGTCATCGCTCCGACGACGGGGCCGTACCCGTAGATGTTGCTGAGGTTGACATAGCCCGCGCCGCTGCGTTCGGCTGCAGCCAGCAGCGCGGCCGCCAACGCCGGCGTCTCGATCGGCAACCTGTTGTAAGCCGGCGATGCGCAGTTGAAGAGCGTGGCGGCGCCCTGGGCCAGCTCGGTCAGGATGGCGGCATCGCTGGCATCCGCGGGGATCCGTTCGATCAGTGGGTGCTCCGGCCCGCCGCCGCGTCGGCTGAGTATGCGCACCCGGTCACCGGACTCGGCGAGCAGTCGTGCGGTGGCTGTTCCGGAGTGGCTGGCTCCAACGATGACGTGCAGTGACATGGAGATCCGATCGTGAGTCGCAGGTTATCCGCGGTCGGCCTGGATATTGACCGTACGTCCCTCACTAAAGACGGTGAATGGCTAGAAGTCTTCTATTCATGTCCTATCGTCTTCCTCTGCTCCAGATAGACTCGCGATGTGGACCTGCTCAGCGATCTGCTCTCCGCCATGCGCACCGGGCAGCCGTACGCGGGACGGACCACGTGCAGGGCCCCCTGGGGAGTGCGTTTTCCGGTCGGTGACACAGCGGGGTGTCACGTGGTCCTGCAGGGTTCGTGCTGGCTCATCCCCCAGCACGGCGCCCCGGTCGCGCTCGGCGTCGGCGACGTGGTGTTCACACCACACGGCGACGCGCACGCGCTGGTCGACCAGCCCGGCAGGCCCACGATCGACTTCCACCCCGACCCCGGCGACGAGTCATCGATCAACGAGATGACCATTCCCGGCGCGGGCGCCGCCACGGAGCTGCTCTGCGCCTCCTACAGCTTCGACCAGACCCGCCCGCACCCGCTGCTCCACGGCCTGCCCCAGGTCGTTCACCTACCCGCCCGCGTCGGGCACCATCCCGATCTTCGTGCCGCCGTCGACCTCCTGGGCGATGAACTGCTACGGCCTCGCGCCGGTACGGAGGCCATCGTGCCGGCGCTCATCGACATGCTGCTGCTCTACGTCCTGCGCGCCTGGCTCGACGAGCAGTCCGGGCACGCCCTGACCGGCTGGGTCATGGCGCTGAACGACCCGGCGATCTCAACCGCGCTGCACCACATCCATCGCTACCCCGGGCGCCCGTGGAGTGTCGAGGGCCTGGCCAGGCAGGCCGGACTGTCACGCGCGGCCTTCGCCAAGCGGTTCGCCGCCATCGTCGGTCAGCCCCCGCTGGCGTACCTGACGTGGTGGCGGATGACGACCGCCGCGCGGCTGCTACGCGAGTCCACGGCCCCGCTGAGCACGGTCGCTGAACGTTGCGGCTACCGCTCCGAATTCGCGTTCGCCAAGGCGTTCAAACGCGAGTTCGGCGCCGCACCCGGCAGGTACCGGCGTCCCCATGAGGGCACTGTTGCATCCGGCGACTCCAGCCGATCTTGACCGCAGGTCTTCCCGTAGCTGAGCCTTCGTGGGGCTCGGTCCGCAGGTCGACGGTGCTCCAGCGACCGGATCCGGCGTCCTCCAACAGGAAGATTTTCGGTCAAGATCTCCCGGTCCCGCCGGATGCAACAGTGCCCCCTGCCGCGAGTACTGCAATTTCCGTAGGCAGGATTGTCTGCGCATGTAGGACGACAGGACAGGGTGGTCTCAGGCGATCAGTGCATCAGCCCTGGTAGAAGGGTGATCTGCTGATCGGAGGGCTGGGTGCGGGGCGTGGAGTTGACCTTGGAGGATCGGGAGTCGATCTCCAGGGGGCTGGCGGCGGAGTTGTCGCATCGGGCGATCGGGGTGCTGCTGCATCGCAGCCAATCGGTGATCAGCCGCGAGGTGACGCGCAACGGGGGTAACGCGAACTACCGGGCAGCGGACGCCCAGCGGCGCGCGGAGGAGAACCGCTGGCGACCGAAGATGTTCAAGCTGGAGAAG